>CAYQQD010000001.1:0-72441 GCA_964419575.1 uncultured Dehalococcoidales bacterium
GGAAACCTGTGCCCCATAGACGGAAAGAAGCCGAGCGGGGCAAATAGCCTACCTCAGAGAACCTGGCTGCCAAGCGGGGTTGGCTAAAGGTACGCCCCTGGTCTTTGGAAGAAGCCACCCATATTTCTGCCACCCCCTGCCAGGTGCCATCGGTGGTGCTATCAAACCATGCTACATAGACAGTGCCATCGGGGGCTACCACCGGCTGAGACCCCTGGACTACCCGGCGGACGAGTCCACCCCCTCCACGAATATAGACCTGTGGGCTGAGTCGGATTGGTCGGCTCCAGGTAAGCCCGCCATCCTCAGACCGGACTAATTCAATAACGGCTTGCTCCTCAACAAGGTCTAGTACCGGTAGCTCATCCATCCAGATGAGCCGGTATCGGTCGATAAAGTTAGTATAGGTAAGATAGATGGTATCTTGCTCAGGCTTCTCTGGGTTAGGCCCGACACATATCCAAGGCTTGTCAAGGAAACTGACCCATACCTCCCCTCTCAGGTGTTCGCCCTCAGCCGGGAGATAAGCCTGCGCTTCCACCCCACCCGAGGAAGCAAGGACAGTCTCTTCCCAGGAAAAGCCACCATCAGTGGAGTAGCTTACCGGAATACTAGCCACCACGGCAGAACCGACTAAATTATCTAACCTGAAATCAACTATTCTCACTGACATCTGGCAGGCATAGCTGTTTCCATTCCGGTCAAAAGCAACGACAGGGTCACCCACCCCGGTGTACTCCCCACGGGGGATTCTAGGCTGGTGTGGCCCGTCCCAGGTAGCCCCCCCATCAATACTTACATAGCTGGATACCCCGGGGAAATTGTAGTCCATTAACACCACTGCGATGTGGCCTGGGTCTTTAGGATGAACTGCCAGGTGAGGCCCACACTGATAAGGTAAGCGCCCCGTGTCACGAGAGAGTAAGATAGTCCGACTAAACTTAGCCGCTGGGCTTCGGTACGGAACCAGGGCAGCTCCCGCTGGACCGATAGCCTGGAGCTGAACCTCAGGTGGTTCCCCTATCCCATCGCCAAATCTGTAGCTCAAGCGTGAGGCAGGGTCTTGCCCGGTGACTAACAACCATGCCTGTCCAGAAAGCAACTCCGGTTGGGAGGGTAGAAGGAGCTCAGGTGTTAGCCTTTGCCCTGCCAAAGGGGCCTCAGCACTGACTAAAGAGGGAACGACTAAAAAGCTAATGATTGCCACTAGGGCTAATGTTAAGCTAATCCGCCATCTTGCCATGCTTACTCCCTTAGAATCTGTAAATTTGTTATTATTATACCATAGAAATTACTGGCTTGACGAAGTAGGTCGTCCTGTTATTAAATCTAACCAAAAGCCTGAGTACCAGATTGGTCTCTAATGAAAGGATATGAAGACGAAGACAGGCTTAATTATCGTAATCGCTCTCATATTGCTGGTTTCAGTCGCCGGGTTTTCCTGCAAACCCGAGGGTGCTCCGGCACCTCCCACCCCACCTCCAGCTCCCACCCCACCTACTCCTACTCCTGCCCCAGCACCTGCCATACCCCTTGCCTACTACCAAAATACCATTTTCGGTTTTAGATTGGGCTATCCCAGTGATTGGCAAGCACAAGAAACCGGGGATTTCTCACCAGTGGTAGTCATGACCCCTCCAGAGGGCGGCCTGCCAGCTCTGGCAGCATCTGTAACCTATGGGGCTGAAGTTCTGGCTCCAGACAAAATAGCTGACACTCTAATTGCCGATATTCTAACTTTGCCCGGTGCCAAAGTGCTCTCTGAAAATGAGGTTAAGCTTGAAGGAGAAGCCCCGGCTTACGAGATGATTTACAGCGCAGGCAGGGGGGAACAAGAAATGCAGGGGGTTCTCCTGGTAGCAACGCGAGGCAGCCAAGCTTTGGTTCTGAGTCTGCTTTCAACTGGTACCCTCTTTAAAGAAAGGGAGCAAGATTTTCTTTATTGTTTACATAGCCTACAACTAGAAGAGCCTCGCCCCTTCGGTATCTCGCGCCAGGAAAGCCTTACCCTCTTCTTCCCAGAGCCACTAACGTTAGACCCGGCTCAAGTTACCGAATCGCTTTCCGTCCAGTATATAACTCAGATTTTCAGTGGTCTGGTGGCATTTACCCCGACTTTGGAGCTCATCCCCGACCTAGCCGAGAATTATGAAGTATCCACTGATGGAAAGGTCTATACCTTTTATCTTCGCCGTGATGCTCGCTTTCATAGCGGAAAGCAAGTTACTGCCGAGGATATTAAATACTCATGGGAGCGAGCTGCCCTGACTGGTTCAAGTACCGTCCTCACCTACTTGGGCGACATTATTGGGGTGAAGGAGGTGGCAGAAGGGAAGGCGACTGAAATCCGGGGGGTGGAGGTCGTTGATGCAAGAACGCTACAGGTAACCATTGATGCGGCTAAGGTTTACTTCCTAGCCAAGCTCACCCACCCTGTAGCCTTTGTGGTTGACCGTGCTAATGTGGTGGAGGGAGGAGAGCAGTGGTGGCTGAATCCTAATGGCACTGGTCCTTTTCGCTTAAAAGGATGGCAGCCGGGGATTATCATGGCTTTAGAGCGAAACCCGGATTACTATGGAACGCCAGCCAAAATCCCCTATATAGTCTTCCGTCATCTAGGTTTAAGTCCCCTGCGTATGTATGAAACCGGCGAAGTTGACGTAGCCTTCCCGGTGATTGAGGAAATAGAAGAAATCACCCAGCCGGGTAACCCGCTGGCAGAGGAGTTTACCGAGGTAGCCCAGCTCAGTGTCTCCTTTATTGGCTTCGACACCACGAAGCCGCCTTTTGATGATGTTGCTGTTCGACGGAGCTTTCTCTTAGCTGTTGACCGGGAGCGTTTAATCAGGGAGGTCTTCAAGGATCGGGTGGAGATAGCTCATGGTTTCCTACCCCCGGGTCTTCCTGCCTATAATCCAGGGTTGATGCCTATTCCATTTGACCCTGAAGAAGCCCGCCGCTTGCTGGCAGAGTCCGCTTATGGACAGAACCTACCGCCAATAACTTTTGTTGCTGCCGGGTACACCGCCCCCTCCCCTGAGATAGAAGCTTTGATTGACATGTGGCAGGAGAACTTGGGGGTAAGGGTTGAGATAAAGCTGGTAGCGCCTGAGGACTACTACTACAAGCTAGAAACTGAGATGGAGAACCTGTATCATTATGCCTGGATTGCTGACTACCCCGACCCAGAAAACTTCTTAGACCTCCTTTTCCACTCCAAGGCTACCAATAACGTAGGCAAGTACACTAACCCTAAAGTAGACCAACTTCTTGAAAAGGCACGTACTGAGTCAAACCTCCAAGTAAGATACCAGTTGTACCAAGAAGTAGAGGAACTCCTGCGGCAGAATGTTGCCGCTATTCCTCTTAGCTTTGGCAGGGACTATGTTCTGACAAAGCCCTTTGTCAAAGGCTTTGTGGTGAGTGTCCAAGGACTGGTTGACTTCCGCTTGGTCAGCCGGGATTAGAAATTCTGGCTTATAAAGGAGTTGATGTAACCCACTATGATAGTTGAAATGAGAAAAGGCACTACCTCCGAGGAGATAGATGGCGTAGTGCAAAGAGCCAAGTCATTGGGACTGGACGTCCAGCTGAACTTAGGTACTGACAAAACAGTGGTCGCTATACTGGGAAGTATTACCGGACAATTGTCCACAGATACTTTTGCTGTGCTCCCCGGGGTTGAAAGAGTAACCCGAATTATGAAGCCATACAAGCTTGCTTCCCGTGAATTTAAGTCAGAAAACAGCCTGGTTTACATAAATGGAATTGAGGTTGGGGGTAAGCGCTTCGCCGTCATGGCAGGGCCTTGTGCTGTAGAAAGTGAAGAACAGCTTATGGAAGCAGCCAAGGTGGTAAAAGAATCCGGGGCCTGTATCTTACGGGGTGGTGCCTTCAAGCCGCGTACTTCTCCCTTTAGCTTTCAAGGCTTGGAGAAAGCCGGGCTGGAATTGCTGGCACAGGCTAAAGAGCGGTACGATATGCCGGTGGTCACCGAAGTGATAGACCCGCACCATGTCAAATTGGTATCCCAATACGCTGATGTCCTTCAAGTTGGTTCCCGAAATATGCAAAACTTTGCCTTGCTCACTGCTATCGGTAAGAGTAAGTCCCCTGTGGTCTTGAAACGCGGGTTTTCGTGTACCGTTACCGAGTGGCTTACTGCCGCTGACTACTTACTGGCAGGGGGAAATAACCAAGTCATTCTTTGCGAGCGGGGAATCAGAACATTTGAGGACAGCACTCGTTTTTCATTGGATATTTCTTCTATAGCTGTAATCAAGAAATTTAGTCATTTGCCAGTGATTGTTGACCCGAGTCACGCCGCTGGCCACTATTCACTGGTGCCGGCGATAGCCAAGGCAGCGGTTGCTGCCGGTGCCGATGGTCTTCTTATTGAAGTTCACCCCAATCCAAAGGAAGCCTTAGTCGATGGCCTCCAGTCCCTGACACCGTCAGATTTTGCTAGGTTGATGGGAGAGCTCAGGTCAATTGCCAAGTCGGTAGGCAGATATATCTAGTGACTAGACCCAGCAACCTAATAGCTTGACATAAAAATTAGGTGCACCTACACTGGTATCGGAAGGACTAGATTGGCGGTACGTAAGGAAAAAGCATACTACAAGGCGGTGCGGAGGGCGGCAGCCACAGCTAATTCCGATATGGCGTTAAAGGATGCCTTGGGTGTTATTGTTCGAGGCACAGCCCGGGCGATGAAGGCTGGTGCCTCGCTGATGCTGCTTGACTCTGCCAGGAAGAAACTAATACATAGTGCCTCGTGGGGGCTGCCCCAGTCCTACATTCACAAGGGCGTGCTCGATGCTGATAAGAGCCTGGCTGAAGTGGTTACCGGGGAACCGGTCATCATCACTGATGTGAAACAGGACAGCCGTGTTCAGTATCCAGAAATGGCAGCTAAAGCTGGCATCGCCTCTATGTTAGGCGTACCAGTCATGATTGATAACGTAGCCGTGGGCAGCATCAGGGTCTACACCAAAGAGCATAGCGAGTTTAGCAATCAAGATGTCAACTTCGTAACCACCATGGCTAACCTGACCGCGGTAGCTCTTCACACCAACGAGCTGTGTCAAATAAGGATAAGCCAACAAGACGAGAGACAGGTAGCAGCCAAGACAGCAACATTACAGCAAGCTCGTGCGGTAACCTTTGCCCATCCCAGCGAGGAGGAGTTTGCTCGTTTGCTGGACTTCTACCAAATAGAATGGGTATATGAGCCACGGTCTTTTGCCTTGAACTGGGAAGGGGACAGGGTAACCGAGATGTTCACTCCAGATTTCTACTTGCCGGGGCTCAACCTCTATGTAGAGCTCACCACCCTCAAGCAGAGCCTGGTGACAGAGAAGAACCGCAAGCTACGGCGCCTCAGGCAACTTTACCCTGAGGTCAATATAACCCTGCTTAATAAGAGGGACTTCGAGCGCTTGCTGGCAAAGTATAGCTGTGGCCCGCTGGCACAACTCCGTGGTCGTGGTGTCAGTCAGGTACTTTATTCTCCGGCTGAAATCCAACAGCGGGTGCGGGAACTAGCAAAGCAGATATCCAAGGACTACGCTGAGCATCACCCCCTTGTGGTAGGCGTTTTGCGAGGTGTTTTCTGCTTTATGGCTGACCTAATTCGGCAGATGACTATTCCCGTTGATGTGGACTTTATGGCCATATCCTATTATGGCGGCAAGGATAGTTCGGTGGTTAAGATAGTGAAAGACCTGGACCTGAGCGTGGCTGGTAGAGATGTTATTATGGTGGAAGACATCGTGGATACTGGTATGACGCTACACTACGTACTCACCCACTTAAAAGCCAAGGGACCAAGTAGCTTAGCGGTTTGCACTCTACTGGATAAGCCGGTGCGCCGTCTTGCTGATATACACCTCGATTACGTGGGCTTCAAAGTGCCGGACAAATTTGTTGTCGGCTATGGTCTGGACTATAGGGAAGAGTACCGGAACCTGCCCTTTATTGGCGTACTCGAGCCTGGGGAGACAAAAACAAAAGGCGAACTACCCCCAGTAGTCGCCTAAAAATACTCCGTCATAAAAACGCCCCAGGTAACCTTTGCTTCCCGTGATATTTGGCTCCGTCACTCCCTTTCGATTTGCATCTACTTGGTCGCTTCTTCCCCTTCTACCACACCGCTCCAGTTACCTGAGGCATTAATAGTATGCCACAGGTCTCGGGGCTTGTCAAGGCGGTTTGGCTGCCTAAAACCAGCAACTGAGGCAACATGGGACAAAAATAATGACCTGATGCTACTAAAAACCTGCAAATTTCGCCCGTTTTCTTTGCCTACTACTCCCACTGACTAATGCTATTTCGGGGTGATAGTCAGCAGGAAGGTACAAAGAGCAGGGCTAGACCGACACACAATACAGTTATACCAACCCAAAGCAATATATAGAGGGTAGGGGGGCGGCGTTTCTTCTTCCCCACTTGTATATCACGCAGGGCTTCCTTTTGAGGGATAGCCTCTTGTGGAAGATCAGAATATCTCGTCCATTGTTGATAGAGTTTTTCTTCCTTTTTCTTACGACCAAATCTCATCCCGTAACCGACCGATTGCTTCCTTTTAGAGGGTATCATACCTGAACCAGTGCTTTCTCGTCAAGCAGCTTAGGTGAAAACAAGGACACTGGATGGCTTTGCTTTCAGAAGTATCTCGTGGTAGTATAGTCAAAAATCTAAAAGCGCTTTTTCACCTATCATTGACTTAGTGAGATGGTGACAAGCAGTTAGAGTCGTTATAAGATTTTGTAGAAGGGCACCTGTAGGAGGAGAGCCATGGGGAGAGAAATGAGAGTGAGCCGAGTGGCAGAGATGAGAAATCTGGACCGCCAGGCTATGACTGACTTCGGCATCACCCAGGAGATTCTAATGGAAAACGCCGGTGAGGCGGCGTATTTTGTCATTTTGAGAGAGTTTGGGGTGAGGGGTAAAAATTTCGTCATTTTCTGTGGCACCGGCAGCAACGGAGGAGATGGATTTGTCGTCACCAGAAAGCTCCACTCAAACGGCGGAAAGGTAATAGTCTTCCTTCTGGGTAAAAGAGATGAACTAGAGGGAGCCTCCAGAAAGAACTTCGACATCATCTCCAAGATGCCGGTGGACATCCGTGACATCGGGTCAATTGAGCAAGCAAGAGAAGCCGTATTGAGCTGTGATGCTATCGTCGACGCCATATTTGGCACGGGTCTCAGCCGAGAAGTGGCAGGAATACATAAGGATGTAATTCAACTGATAAATGAAAGTAAGAAGAAGGTGTTCAGTATTGATATCCCCTCGGGTGTCAATGGTGATACTGGTCAGGTGATGGGTTCAGTAGTAAGGAGCGACTACACTATAACCTATGGACTACCCAAAATAGGGAACATGCTTTATCCCGGCTTTGATTTATGTGGTAAGCTCTACGTGTCATATATTTCCTTCCCGCCTTCCCTATATAACACTGAGTCGATAAAGGTCCAGGTAAATGAGCTTGTAGAACTCCCTAAAAGGGACAAGGACACGTATAAGGGAAGTTACGGAAGGACTCTGTTCATCGCCGGCTCTTCAAACTATCTAGGGGCGCCTTACTTTTCTGCCCTCTCATTCCTTAAGGCCGGTGGCGGGCTCTCTTACCTAGCCACACCTAGCTCCATTTCGCCATTCCTGGCAAGTAAGGGGAGCGAGATTGTCCTTGCCCCTCAGAAGGAGACGAATTCGGGAAGCTTAGCCCTGGAAAGTAAGGAGGAGCTTCTGGAGTTAGCCAATAGAGTGAGCATGGTCATTATCGGTCCTGGACTTTCCCTGAATGAGGAGACGCAGGAACTGGTGAGGGCGCTGGCAAGGGAAATCGAGACCCCGTTACTAATAGATGGTGACGGAATCACTGCCATTGCCAGAGAAATAGGAATTATTAGGTCTAGGAAAGCCGAGACCATTCTGACTCCACACAGTGGTGAAATGGCACGAATCACCAAAATGGAAGTAGCTGAAGTAAACAAAGATAAGATACAGGTGCTGCAAAAAACAGCTAGGGGGCTCAACGCCATCATTGTGCTAAAAGGGGCCCATTCGCTCATAGGCTACCCCGATGAAAGGGTATATATTAACACCAGTGGAAATCCGGGAATGGCTACGGCTGGGAGTGGGGATGCGCTGGTTGGGGCTATTGCCGCTATGTATGGGCTGGGGTTACCCCTGGGAGAGGCGGTGAGGATGGGCGTCTTTATCCATGGGCTTTCTGGAGACCTAGCCGCTAAGGAAAAGGGTGAGGACGGCATAACTGCCCAAGACATTCTGGACTATTTGCCCAACGCAGTAAGATATTACCGCCAAAACTTCGATGAGCTTTCAGAAAACTTCTATGGAAGCATCTACACAGTGTAGCCGGAGAGATGAAAGCCTGGGTTTTACAAAAGCAAGCGGCGATTGAGACAAGACCCCTATTACTGCAAGAATTCCCTATTCCCCAAGTAGGGGAGAGCGAGATAAGAGTAAAGGTGCACGCCTGTGGCGTGTGTCGGACTGACCTCCATGTGGCTGAGGGTGATTTGCCTTTAAGAAAGTCGCCTGTAGTCCTGGGCCACCAGATTGTTGGGGTTGTGGATAGGGTAGGGGAGGGAGTGGCCAAATTTAAAGTCGGCGATGGGGCTGGCATAGCTTGGCTTAATTCCGCTTGCGGCAATTGCTGGTTCTGCCGCTCAGGGCGAGAAAACCTATGCCCTGAAGCAAAATTCACCGGCTGGGATACCGATGGTGGCTATGCTGAATACGTAACGGTATCACAGGACTTTGCCTTTCGCCTTGGGAAGACCCTTTCTTTTGTTGAAGCTGCGCCTCTTATGTGCCCGGGAATAACCGGCTACAGGGCTCTAAAACTCACTGAGGCAAAAAGGGGCGATAAGCTTGGGCTTTATGGGTTTGGACCGGCTGCCTCCTATGTCCTCCAGGTGGCGAAATACTTGGGCATAGAAACATATGCCATTACCAGGAGCCAAAAGAATAAAGATTGGGCGACAAGGCTGGGGGTGGACTGGGTAGGGGGATATGAAGATAAGATGCCTACTAAGTTTGACGCCGCAATTGTATTCCCACCGGCAGGGAATCTAGTTGAGCTTGCCCTCTCCCAGCTAGATAGCGGGGGAAAGCTGGTTCTGGCGGCGGTCTATATGACTCCCATTGAGGTCAAGAACTATAATCACCTGTGGATGGAGCGCTCGGTAAAGAGTACGGCTAACATCACCCGAGACGATGGAAGGGAATTCCTGGAGATTGCGGCAAAGATAGGGATAAAAACCGAGGTTGAGGTCTTCCCATTTGATAAATTGCCAGAGGCTCTAATCCTAGCTAAAGGTGGTAAGGTTAAAGGGAACCCTGTAATTAAGGTCGCTGACTAATTCATTCTCCTATATCTCAAGAACTGCTTTAAGAAAACGAGTGATTTTTCTACTGATAAAGGGATACCAGAGCCAGATGGTAGTGTGGGTGCCGGGAAGCCAGATAATGGCAGGTCTGTCACACGCCTCCCAAAAATCTATCGTAGCCTCTTTCGGTATAACCGAGTCCCAACGGGCGTTAATCATCAGTATCGAGCGTTTTTGAAGATAGGGGGCAAAGGTCATAGGGTCAGTTAGAAAGCCTTTCTCGGTGGGGATAACATTTTCAAAGCCTTTCTCGGCTACTTGGTCGAGATACTGTTCATAGCGCCTCTGTGCAGTGAGGTATTCTTCTTCAGTGCCCTTATATCCCATTCTGCGACCAAAGGTCTTGCTCAGCCGGGCAACTTTTCCCAGATTTCCGCCGCTGGTAATAAGTACGCCTGTCCTAATGCGTTTATCTACGCCCATAGCTATTGCTGAGATGAAACCGCCAAAGCTTATGCCAACGACTGCCACCTGTCCCTGGTCTATCTCGGCTCTACCGCTTGCCCAGTCTATAACCTGCCGAACATCAATCACTGAGATTTGATAGCTTTCAAACCACTCATCAAGGGTAAGGGCAGGAAGCCGATTTTTTATGTCTTCCGGCATGCGGCTGGAGTGAAACACTAAATATAGAATAAAGCAAGCTATCCCCCTTTTGACCAGAGTCCGTGCCAGAAGCTGGCACGGAATTACACTTCGGTCTCCCATCCCGTGAAGCAAAATTGCTAATGGGGCATGACCTGCCCCCTGGGGTTGGAAGTATTCACCCCTGACTATACTATTCTTTACATAACGTGCAGGATAGGCAGAGCGAAAATCGACCGCATAGTGGAGCCACCTCGGAGTTGTTTTCTTCAAGTGTAGATTAAAATGGGACACGTCACCTGAATAACTATATGGATTCATCTCTTATACACAACCAATAAACCTTGATTTTGGAAAGTGAGCTAGCTGTAGAACAGGTAGCATTTGCGGAGCATAGCATCTCCGGACAGGAATTCTAGCCTTGATTATTCTATAATGCTAGCGGCACTTTTTCAATTGCTGCCAAAAGGGAAATAGCAGCCTCTTCACATATCACCCTTTAACTCTAAACACTAATGAGCCCAAAAATGTTAGAATAGTAACGTACGCAAATTTGTGTCTAGTCTAGCGTTATTCTTTAGGAGAAAGATGGACGATTACATTATTAAAGTAGAAAACCTGGTCAAAAAATTTGGTCAACTGGTGGCGGTAAATAACATTAGTTTTAGTGTGGTCCCCAGGGAAATCTTTGGTTTTTTAGGTCCGAACGGGGCGGGAAAGACGACTACCATCAATATCCTGTGTACCTTGTCTAGACCAACATCAGGGCGTGCCATTGTTAATGGCTACGACATAGTACGTCAGCAGAGCCAGGTGCGCCAGTCAATCGGTCTAGTCTTTCAAGACCCCAGTCTTGATGATAGGCTCAGCGGGTTACAGAACCTGCGCTTTCATGCCCTGGTGTATCACGTACCTGCCTCAGTCCGTGAACAGCGGATTGAGCAGGTGCTTAAGATGATGGAACTCTGGGACAAGCGCCATGGTACAGTTCGTACCTACTCCGGAGGCATGAAACGCCGCTTAGAGCTAGCCAGGGGCCTGTTACACTACCCCAAAGTACTATTCCTCGATGAGCCAACTTTGGGGCTAGACCCACAAACACGCAACCGTATATGGGAATATATACTTGAACTGCGTGAGCGTGAAGGGATTACCATCTTCTTGACCACCCACTATATGGATGAGGCTGACAAAGCCGACCGTATTGCCATCATTGACCATGGAAAGCTTGTTGCCATGGACACCCCGGAGAGACTCAAGAGGATTGTAGGTAAGGATATTATTTGTGTAAAAACCGGCAATGATGACCAAGCAGCTGAAGAAATCAGGCTTCGCTACCAAATTGAGGCTAGACGTGATAGCAATGGGCTGACCTTTGAGGTAGCCAGTGGAGAGGAGTTTCTCCCCACCTTTATCAAGGAATTTGGCACCGAAATACTGAGCGTCAGCCTGCGCTCTCCGAGCCTAGATGATGTCTTTCTTAAGCTCACCGGGCGGGAAATACGGGAGGAAACTACTGATGCATTCAAGGCAATGTTTCGCCAACACGGACGGCACACGCGGCGCTAGGAGGGAGAGATGAATAATCTACGCGGAGTGTACATCATATGGTACCGGGATATACTGCGTTTCTGGCGTGACCGGGTGCGCATGATTGGGATGGTCTCTCTGCCCCTCCTGTTTCTGTTCGTGTTCGGCAGTGGCCTTAGCAGTAGGATGGGACTCCTTGGCGCTGGGACTAATTTTGCTCAATTTATCTTCCCGGGCATAATTGGGATGACAGTGCTTATGAGCTCGTTTATGGCTGGGGTGTCTGTGGTCTGGGACAGAGAGTTTGGCTTCCTAAAGGAAGTGCTGGTGGCACCAATCAGCCGTGCCTCGGTAGCTGGTGGCAAGACGTTGGGTGCTGCCACCGTGGCACTGATTCAAGGGGCGGTTATCCTGTTATTCGCCCCCCTGATTGGTGTCTCCCTCTCCCCACACCTGGTGCTAATGCTACTGCCACTAATGTTCCTGCTTGCTGCCGCTATGGGCTCATTCGGCGTCCTGCTGGCGACTCGCATCCGCACTATAGAGGCATTTCAGGCAGTGATGCAGATGTTAACGTTTCCTATGGTGTTCCTATCTGGGGTTTTCTTTCCCCTCCAGGGGGTGCCGACATGGATGAGTGTCCTGACCAAGATTAACCCGGCTACCTATGGCATTGCCACTATCCGCCAGGTAGTATTGGGAACATCACCAAGCTCGCCCTTTGGTATCAACCTGCTCGGGCATACTATGTCACTCTGGGACAATGTTGCTGTACTGGCAGCATTTGGGGCAACCATGACCCTGCTGGCGATGCGGTCTTTCGGCAGTCAGGATTAGGCTGCATGACAGTATTTGGCCTACCTAGAGAGTGGTGTCTCTAAGGATGGTCAACATTTACCTGCCGCTCGTCTATGATAAGCTTCTTGGCTCTGGCTAAGCGCCTCAGCGTACCTTGGCGTACCAGTTCTACCTTGGGTAAAGCCAATCTTTTGGCGGCGACATTTTTTCTGATTAGCTGGTGGCTTGATACCAATTTCCTTATCGCCTCGCCAATGTGCGGACTCTCCGTGGTAACCTCAACCCGAAAATGAAGGGTATCCCTGCCTTCTCCTTTGCCAAGGGTCATCTGATAGTCAATGACCTCAGGAATACTAAAAATAAGTTCATCAAACATTGCTGGGTATATTTCATCCTCACCGCCTATTTTGGCTATCGCTTCCAGTCTTCGGGTTACATTAGCTATCTTCTTTAAGGTAGCTGCCCCGCACTCACAGGGAGTGCTAACCAACCGAGATATATCATGCGTCCGATATCTAATCAGGGGCATTGCTTCCCTAGTCAAGGTGGTAAAGACCAGCTCTCCTTCTTCGTCATCGGCTAACACTGCACCAGTCTCAGGGTCTACCACCTCTAGTAGCAGGTCAGCCTCATTGAAGTGAAAGCCATTATGGGCATGACACTCTACGGCAACCCCCAGCCCCATTTCAGTCAGTCCGTAGTGGACGTGGACATCACAATTCCAGGTGTCCTGTAGCTGCTTTCTCATAGAATCAGATAGGTACTCAGAGGTGACGAATACCACCTTAACCCCCTTCCCTTTTAAATCGTGATTATGCCGTGTTTCCTGTGTAATCCGATACATGGGTGATACTAAGCCGAACAGGACGGCTGGGTGAGCCTGGTCTATAATCCTCAGTTGTTGCTCCGGGCTCAGAGTAATGCCGGAGATTACTGGCACACCACCCATCTTCCTTGCCCCCTTAGCCAGCAAGTCAGCCTGGTCATTTGGTCTGGCGCTGGGCAACATTATCTGAACCACATCACCCTCGGTGGCAACTGTCTTCATACCCGCCGCCATGAAATCAGTCATCACCTCCAGGTCTCCCTCGGTGAAGAATACTCTCTTTTGCGGGCCGGTAGTGCCTGAAGAGGTAAAGGTAGTTATCCGGGCAATATCACCGAGCGAAACGCAGGCAAATCGATAGGGGTGTTGGGCGATGTCAATAGGATTAGTCAACGGGATGTTAGCTAGGTCAGTCAGGGACTTTATATCATCAACCTTTATTCCGTTGCTATCAAACAATTGGCGGTAGAAAGTGCTCTTGTGGTAAGCATAGGCGAGTATCTTCCTGAGTTTGAAAAGATGATAACGGTCTATATCGGCTCTGGTCAGCCGGTCAATGCTTTCCCTGCCGACAAATTGCCGATATTCAGGGTCCTCCTTTACTTTTTGCCTGATTATGTTGTGGAGCCACTGTTCCAGAAAAATAGTTTCCAATATTGCCCCCCTTTACTTAGAGCTTTGGCTGAGGGTAGAGCCTCTGTCCGCTAGTGTTAGTTAGATAATAGGCGCAGAAGGGTATTATCTGCCTAGCTGGGGTAACCACGTGACCACAGCACCCACGCAGTCTATCCATGTCCAGACTCCACACATCCTGAAACGGCATGCAGGTGATGGTCAGGTAATAGTTTAGCACTCGGTCATAGAGGTCACCACCACAGGACTGGCAGCTGCTTTCATCAAGTCGCCAGTGACGGCTCATAAAGCGGCGCGAACTCTCCTCAGGAGGAGGCTCAGAGCATGAGCCCCAGCCGGTAACCCTGCCGCGGGCTAGATTACTCATGGCTTGTAGCTTTCCCTCCTGGGTCAGGATGAAGAAGCTAGAAAACGAGCAGTGGGCATCTTGGGCATGGCGGGGGAGAAAATCTTGCCCCTTGAGTTCACCGTCAGTCTGACATTCTAGGGCACGAATTACATCAGGGATGGTTATCCGGTCTTCATCACCAGGTGGGTGGGGGTAACGACCCAGATAGCTTATGGGCTGGAAGTGGATTCCCTTAACGGTGGGAATCCAGCCCTTGGCGAACTGAACGATGCTTCCTAGCTGATGGTCATTAACACCATGAACAATGGTAGGCACTAGAATAACCCCGATTTTCTCAGATGCGCAGTTAGCCAGCGCCTGTCTTTTGATGTTGAATAGATTTCGCCCTCGGGTGTAGCGGTAAACGTCATCAGTTACCCCATCAAACTGGAGATAAATGGCACTGGCACCAGCCTCCTTGAGACGCCATAGATAGTCTGGCTCCCGGGCTATTCTAACCCCGTTGGTGTTAATCAGGATGTGACTAAATCCAACCTCTCGCCCCAAGGCAACGATTCGAGGTAGGTCATGGCGCACTGTGGGCTCACCGCCACTGAGCTGGATGGTGCAGGCACCCACTCCATCCATGGCTGCTTGATACATACCACGGATGACCTCAATATCCGGTTCATATTGTTCGTTCTCATCAGCACTGGCAAAGCAAACCGGGCATCTGAGGTTACACTTGAGGGTAACCTCCAGCACCATGGTACAGGCTCGTGTCCAGTGCTCCGGGCACAGACCACAATCGTAGGGACAGCCTTTGTCCACCGTAGTAAAGTTGCGAAGCGCTCCTGAGCCCCTCTCGCTGCCTGTAGTCCATTCCAGATAGTGCCTGGCATCTTGCCGCCAGATAAGAACCTTGCTTTCACCATGCTCGGGGCAGGTCTTTTCCAGATAGACCTTCCCTCTGTCCGCTACCTTCCTTGCCGGGATTCGCTTAAAACATACCGGGCATAGACTTTCTGTCTCGCCTAGCAATTTGCCCATCGTTAATCAAACCTCCGCTATCTGGGTCGAAGAAAGACTATGCTTTCACTTCTTACTCACCGCCACCAGGGCATAGCCGGGTTTCCCCAGCCTGAGAAACTCCTGGTAGGACAAAATAGAGGGGGTAGAACCTTCTGTCCCCTTCCGTTGACATGGCCCCGCTGGCAAACCAGCCAAGAAGTTATCTATAGACCCGAAGGTTGTGCCGAGCTGGAAGATTATTTTCCTTAATTCGGATGAATAGTCTTCTATATAAGGAGACTGCAAACCAACCTGTTCAAAGAGATTGATATACTCCTCGGCTCGCCAAGCACCTGCAAGACAGCAGGCAAAACTGACCTGGCGCCTTAGCGCCTTACTTACCTCCCCCCTGAGGATAATATCGGTCATTACCAGCTTCCCCCCTGGCTTTAAGATGCGTCCAATGTCTCTGGCAGCCACTTCCTTATTGGGAAGAAGGGAGAAGGAACACTCGGATATTACAGTATCAAAGGAAGAATCGCTGAAGGGCAAGTTCTCACCATCACCGAGCAGGAAACTTACCCTGCTGGTTATCTCTTTTTCCTCAGCCCTAGCTCGACAGGAAGCAATCATCTTATCTGATAGGTCAATGCCGATAACCTGGCAGCCATACTTTCTGGCTAGGAAAAAGGCGGTTGTGCCTTTGCCACAGGCAATATCTAAGACCAAATAGTTACTACTAATGCCAGCCACCTCAGCTAACCTTGCCGTAAGCTTTAGCCCGCCGGGGCGCAGCGTCTCCCCCAACAACTGGTCAAAGACACACGATTCGTATAGTTTAACCGCCTCTTCCTTAGCCTCATTAGTCATATTAATGTCCTACAATTTCCCCACAAGACCGGTTTTTGACGTTCGTTTACTTGGATTCGAGCATCTCCTCAACCTTATTCACTTTTTCCACCACTGTTTCCTCAAGCAAATAAGCGGCGCCGCATTTGGGACATTTTATCCCCTCGACAGCACCGCTTGTTTCAAGATAAGTCATCTCCACATCACCTTCCACCATTGGCTGTTTACATTTAAAACAATGCCATTGTTTCATTTTACTCATCCTTTCATCTCAGCCTTGTGGGCATATGCCGAGCCGACTATGTAGCTTCCTTGTTCAATAGCATATTCCACATAGAACGTGGCTTTGCCTATCCTCAATTTAGCCAGGTACCGGTTTTCATCCGGCAGGTATAGTTTATCATCCCCGGTTTCGGCATGGTGTATTACCTGCCTCACCTCATCCTCTAAAATATGCCTCTCCTCCAGTAGCTGCTTTACTTCACTACTTACCTGCAGCTTTATCTCTTCCCAGGTCACGTCGGCACCTCCTTAGATTTTGTCTTCCTTGACAAAATGCTTTCTAAGATACCTCTAATCTTTAGCCAGTCTTTCCCTTCTCCATCAATAATGACTTAAACTGAGACTGGTTTTCTTTTCTGACCGATGGTTTGTTAGGCGGTTTTCGCATATCCTTTTCCCAGTGGGGATTAAATAGGAGGTCGAGGACATGCAGACTGGGCTTATGGACGGAAAGGGTCTCACGGCAGACGGCACAATAGGCAAGCATATCAAAGTGGGCTTCGGCTACCCTTTCTTTAGTCAAACTGAATACCCGCATGGGATTAAGGGGAAGGATTAGACCTCCCTGACCACAGCATAAGGTAAGCTCTCTGGAGTGGGTTAACTCCTCTATCTGGTGCCCGGAAAGCTTGACCAATTCCCTGACGCTGTCTTGTAACTTGGTTTCCCACCTAGCGGTACAGGAATCGTGCAGTGAGAAAGTGCGCTGACCATTTTTAGGCTGCTGAGGGACGCCCACTTCTATCAGTACCTCATACAGCGTTTTCAGCTCAAAACTGGGGTTAGCCCGCTTAAAGGTGCGGTAGCAATCAGGGCAGGGCACAATCAATTCGGAAGCCCCCAATTTGCTCATCTCATGCTCTAATCCACCCATCGTCTCCTTAAACTGGGAATGCTCTCCCAAGCCATGATAAGGGGCACCACAGCACCTCAGGATAATCCCGGTACCCGGTAGCTTCTTTCTAAGGTAGTCGTAGGTTGCCATGGTAAGGGAAGGCGAATAGGCTGGTAAATTGCAGCCGGTGAAGAATGCCCGCTTGCACTCAGTGGCATCTGGGTCAGGCAGGGACAGGGCAAAGGCTGGGGAAAGCGCCCATTCTACATCGTCATTGATAACTTTATGCGCCGGGAGCGGTCCTATTCCTTCCTCTACTAACAACTCACGGAGCACCAAACACAGCTCACCTATATTCACCCGGTAAGGGCAGGTCTTCTGGCATAGTTCGCATAGATTACAGGAATAGGGAATCTCGGGCTTTTCCTTAAAGTAGTCTTTCATCCCCAATAAGACCCTGCGGGCTATCTTGCGTGGGTCATAGTTCTTGTCGACCTCTCTAACCAGGCAGCCAGCAGTGCATGTTCCGCACCCTAGGCAACGCCTCAGGTCTTCACCTTCCATCCGTGCCAAAACCTCTTCCCTGAATTTAGCATCCAGCTTATTTACCAGTATTGGTTCCAACTTTAACCCCCTACCATTACCTATTTATATCAAAGTTTCCGCTACTGGGCTAATACTCGCTAGACAACTCATTAAGCTGAGCTAGAGTAAATACGGGCCCAGCCTGGCAAACATATTTGTTGCCTATGTTGCACCGACCACATTTTCCTATCCCGCATTTCATCTTCATCTCCAGTGACAGGATAATCCTCTGCGGTGGAAATCCAAGTTGCCTGAGAACTGGCAAGGTAAACTTTATCATGATTGGCGGACCGCAAACCACAGCATAGGCATTCTCCGGGCTGGGGGCAACCTCTTTGATAACGTTGGGGACGACCCCCACCTTTCCACGCCAGCCTTCGTCTGCCTGGTCCACGGTAAGATACAGGCCAAGGTCAGGCCTTGCTTCCCATTGTTTAAATTCGTCCTTATAAAGCAGTAAACCTGGGCGCCTAGCCCCATAGATAACGGTAACATTGCTAAACTGGCTCCGGTTCTCGTGATACAAAATGTATTTGAGTAGAGAGCGTAGGGTGGTAAAGGCAAACCCGCCGCCAACGATAACTATATTCTTGCCTTTAAACAATTCTAAGGGGAAGCAATTGCCGAGGGGACCTCTTATCCCGATTATTGCTCCTTCCTCTAGGTTGTGGAGTGCCGTAGTTAACACCCCTACCTTGTTCACCGTAAACTCAAGCGCCCCGGGTTGGGTTGGGGAAGAGGCTATACCAAAGGGGGCTTCACCTTCACCTAAAACCGATAACTGGGCAAACTGACCTGGCAAGTAGTTAAAGCTACTTTCCTCCGCCTTATTGAGAAAACTGAGGCTAAATGTCTTTATATTCTTGTCATCGGTTTCAATGACAATCTTTTCTGCTGTCATCGCTAATGGGATATATGGGTTCTTCATCTCTACTTTGCCTATCTATTTAATATGCTATTTAGCACCGTCCGTATATCTAGGTTCACCGGGCAGTCTTTAATGCACCGACCACACCCGACGCAGGCGGCCACATTATGGTTATCCACAAAATACTTAAACTTATGCATTACCCTTTGCCTCATCCTTTCCTTCCCGGTGGGTCTGGGATTAACCCCTGATGCCTCCAGGGTAAACAGGGGGAAGGAGCAAGTATCCCAGATACGAACCCTTCTCCCCATTTGGTCTAAAGTCTCATCAGCTATATCAAAGCAATGACAGGTGGGGCAGAGATAGGTGCAAACGGCACAGCCAAGGCACTTCTCGTGTAGCCAGTCCCAGAAGGGGTCTTCAAACATCCCGTCCAATTTCTTCTTTGTCTCCCCCGTCTCTACTTTGGATTTAATCAAGGTGCTTGCCCTCTGAGTAACCTTTCGCATTAAAGACAGACTACGCCGTCCTGCTTCCCTAAACTGGCTGTGTTTTTTAACCAGCTGCTTGCCCCTGTCGGTAACTGCTTGAACCACGTATTCCTGGTCGATATCTATGAGAAGCAGGTCTGAGCCGTCTGTGGAGAAAGGACCTCCGCCTAAAGAGGTGCAGAAACAGGTACTACTTGGCTGGTTACAACCGATGGCCATGACTAACGTCCTTTCTCTTTTAGCCGTATAGTAGACATCTTTATACTCCTGGCTATTAAATATATTATCAAAGATAACCAGGCTTCTGGCATCACAAGGGCGGATGCCAAAGATTACCATCGGCTTATCTTCAAAGGTGGGCTCTTCTATCCCTAACCCCTCTCCACCTAAACGGTAATTAAATAACACCTCAGACTGAGGGAAGAAAATTTCCTTGGGTGGTTTCTTGGAGTTGACATAATCTAGCAGGACTTCACTGCCTGAATGAATCTCCTGAAATGCAATAAAGCCGCCCTGTTTCACCGGGGCAAATACCTTATACTCACTGATTAAGCTATCTAAGAAGCGAGCCAGCTCGCTTTTGGCGATTTTCATTTCCTTCATAGTCATCTTCACCGGTTGATATTTACCTTATAAATTGTTGAGGGTCATCCAGACTAAAGGCAGCCAAAGGTGGCATATCCTCAAGATTTACTCCTGCTTGGTAATGGAATAATTCTTTAACATCCTTTTCTATCTTCTTGGTAAGCTTTCTGATATCAATACCCATCGGGCAGGCTCGGTCACAGGCACCGCAATCAACACATCGCCCGGCAGTGTGAAAGGCACGGATAATGTGAAACATTGAAGTATCGCTAAGATTAGTGGTCTTCCCGATCCATTGGGGCTGGGAGCTATCGACAAAACACTCCTGGCAGTAGCATAACGGGCAAGCATTCCTACAGGCATAGCATCTAATACATTTACTAACCTCGTTAGTGAAACTTTGCCATCTCCTATCAGCGGGTTGAGCTTCAAACTCCTTCACCTCTCCATACTCATCAATCCCTTGTTTTTCTTCTACTTTATCTCCAATTAGGACGTCATATATTACCGGGTTCCTATAGCTACAGGTGTTGCAGGAGTTATGGAGAAATTCTGCCTTGTTTATAGTCTCGGTAAAGTCACTGCCCTTGAGGATGACCCTTTCGGTTGCTTCATCGGCTTCTAGAATTTCCTTCCCGTCCAATTTAGCTTCGATCTTTCTCCTATCAATCATCCCGTGGCATGGAATACCAATAATGAGCACTTGCTCCCTAGCCACCTGCTTCTCTTTAATGAGACTAATAATTGAGCGGGTATCACAGCCTTTGGCAACAATGCCGACCTTTTCCTTTCTCCCCCACAGATACCTGGCAAGGTTATTCTCGCAACTGGCATTCCAAATGAGCTTTTCTGCTTCTTCGCTCGTCCTAACAAAACAGGGAGTGCTACGCAGAGGGAGGGTGCCTGTTTCAAACCCGATTATGAGGTCAACCCTCTTCTGGTCAAGCAATTTCTTGGCTGTATCCCTTATCATAACTGATGTATTCAGCATAGGCTTACCTTAATCCAACTTTTTAACCAACTCCTTTGCCGGTCCCAAAGCCCTGACTTCCTCGGTAATCTCTGTTATCAGCTCGGCAAACCTTTTCCCTTCGGCAGCAGATACCCAGGCGAAGTGGACTCGCCCTTTCTCAATACCCAGGTATTCAAGGAGATTATTCAGAATGGCAAACTTCCTCCTGGCAACATAATTACCACTGAGATAGTGGCAATCACCGGGGTGGCACCCTGAAACCAGGACGCCATCGGCGCCACGCTGCAGGCTTTTTAAGATTAGCAGCGGACTTATTCTACTTGAGCAGGGGACGCGGATAATCCGAGTATTGGGCGGGTATTGAAGTCGGCTTACCCCGGCTAAGTCAGCGCCAGCATAGCTACACCAATTACAGAGAAAGGCGATTATTTTGGGTTCCCACCCGTTTACTTTTTCCTCTTGCATTTTCTATACCCGTTATCTTAATTCCCCAGCGCTTATCACTGTCCTAAGAAGCATTAATTAGGGCTAAAATCTGGGCATTACTGAACCCCTTCATATTCATTGCCCCACATATACAGGAAGAAACACATGCCCCACACCCCTTACACAGAGCCTCATTGACCTTGGCTACCTTCTTGTCAGCATCAATGTCTACGGCTTGGAAGGGACAAATCAAGGCACAAACGCCGCAACCACTACATTTGCTCTCATCGACAAGCGAGACCAATCCCCCGACTTCAATTACGTCCTTAGATAAGATGGTACCAGCCCTGGATGCTGCTGCCTTAGCCTGGGCGATAGTTTCCTCAATAAACTTAGGGCTATGAGCCAGACCGCACATAAACACGCCTTCAGTAGCAAACTCCACCGGGCGTAGTTTCATGTGGGCTTCTAGCAAAAAGCCGTCCTCATTTAGGGGCACTTTGAATAGCTGGGACAATTTCTTGTTATCGGCAGCAGGAATGGCAGCTACGGCTAAAGCCAGTATATCGGTGTCTATGACTAAATCCTCGCCTAATATCGGGTCTCTCATGGTAACCCGGAGCCGGTTCTGATTGTCCTCGGTTACAGTTTCCACCCTAGGTTTATCATCGGTGTCATAGCGAATGAAGATTACCCCTTTCTCTCTGGCTTCCCGGTAGTAATCTTCCTTAAAGCCATAGGTCCTGATATCCCGATAGAGGACATATATATTCATCTTCGGTTTTGCCTCTTTTAGTTTCAGGGCACATTTTATAGACTCGCTGCAGCACACCCGGCTACAATAGGGGCGGTCAGTTTGCCTAGAACCAACACATTGAATAATCACCGCATTATCGCAGCCAGCAATTCTACCGTTGCCTGTGGCAACCTCTTCTTCCAGTTCAAGTAAGGTCATCACCCTGGCGTCTTCCCCATAAAAGTATTCGCTTGGCTTATACTCCTCGCCCCCGGTAGCAATAATCACCACTCCGTGCTTGAGTTCGTGGGTATCTCGGTTAGCCCCGACCTCTATCCGGGTAGTAAAATTGCCGACATAACCAGTGGCTTCAACAATATTGGCATTGGTATATACCTGGATTAGGGGACTTTCACAGACCCTGGTGATAAGGTCCTGGAGATAGGCCTGGATGTCATCGCCCTCCAGGGTATGTCGTATCCTTCTGGCTATTCCTCCCAACTTTTCGCCTCTCTCAACCAGATAGACCTCAAATCCTTGTTCAGCCAGGTTCAAGGCAGCCACCATCCCGGCTATACCGCCGCCAATAACTAAGCCACGGTGAATTACCTCCAGGGGAGTCTGGGCTACAGGGTGGATAAGCCTGGCTTTGGCTACTGCCATTTTTACCAATTCCTTGGCTTTCCCGGTAGCCTCCTCGGGATAATCTTTATGCACCCAGGAACACTGGTCTCGAATATTAGCCATCTCAAATAGATACCGGTTTAACCCTGCCTGTCTAATTGTCTCTTGAAACAGTGGTTCGTGGGTGCGGGGGGTGCAAGAAACAACCACTACTCGATTGAGACTGTGCTGTCTAATCTTCTCCTTTATCCGCTCCTGGGTGTCTTGAGAGCAGGTGTAAAGATTAGCCTCAGCATAGACGACATTGGGCAGGCTAGCAGCATATTCCTTTACCTCGGGGACATTTACCACTCCAGCAATATTGATGCCGCAGTGACAGACAAAAACCCCAATCCTCGGTGGCTCTCCCCTTATATCTCTTTCCGGGGGGTACTCCTTTTTCTTTACCAGGCTATTACGTACCGAGGAAAGTGAGGCAGAAGCTGAAGCTGCGGTGGCACTCGCCTGCATCACTGTTTCGGGGATGTCTTTAGGACCCTGAAAAGCCCCACAAACGAATATACCTGGCTTAGAGGTCTCAACAGGCAAGAAACCATCAGTTTTACAGAACCCATATTTATTGAGTTCGATTCCCAGTCTACTAGCTAGCTCCTCAGCCCCTTTAGATGGCTCAAGCCCAACCGAGAGGACAACCAGGTCAAATTCCTCCTTTATCAGCTTACCGTCCTCAGCCTCATACTTTATCCTCAGATTTTTTGTCTCTGGTATCTCCTCAATTACCGAGGGTCTACACCTGATAAACCTGACCCCGTGCTCACTCATTGCCCGCTCATAGTAGGCCTCAAACCCTTTGCCGAAAGTCCGCATATCCATAAAGAAGATGGCGGTGTCCAAGGGGAGACGGCTGTGCTCCTTAGCCACTATTGCCTCTTTGATGGCATAGGTACAACAGACTCCTGAGCAGTAGCCTTTACCTTGATTTAAATCTCTTGAACCGACGCATTGAATAAAGGCAATTTTTTGAGGAATATCCCTATCAGAGGGTCTTAATAGTTCACCCTGATACGGTCCAGAGGCGCTTAGCATCCGCTCAAACTCAATGCTAGTGACGACATTAGGGTACTTACCGTACCCGTAGTTCAGCATAAGAGCCACCTCGGGCAACCCATATCCAGGGCAAAGAATGACAGAGCCGACATTTATTGTCTGGATTTCCTCCTTATCTGAATACTGTACTGCTTTGGCTAGGCACAACTTGTCACATAAGCCGCATCCAATACATTTTTCCCTGTCGATAGCGTAAGCCCTTGGCACTGCTTGTGGATACTTTACATAAATAGCAGCCCGGTTACTCAGCCCCTCATCAAAGGAATTGGTTGTTCTTACTGGGCAATGTTTGGCACACTCGCCACACCCGGTACATTTATCAATATCGATGTACCGCGCCTTCTTAGCTAGGGTAACTTGGAAATTGCCGGCTTCGCCTTTTATGTCTTTTATCTCGGCATTAGTCATGATACTAATATTTAAATGCCGTCCACACTCAACCAATTTGGGCGACAGGATGCACATTGAGCAATCATTGGTGGGGAAGGTCTTATCAAGTTGAGCCATCACCCCGCCAACCGCCGGTGACTGTTCGGCTAAATAGACATAGAACCCTGATTCAGCTAAGTCAAGGGCTGCCTGTATACCCCCGATACCGCCACCAATAACTAGCACCGCTCCCGTTTTGCCATTTAAGCTAACTTTAGCCAACTCTGTTTGACCGCCTATTTCTTGATGTATTTAGGTGTCCTGTGCTCAAGGGTGTGAAGGTGCACCTCCCCCGTCTGCTCAAGGTCGACCAGATATGAGGAAATAAGCTTTGGGTCAAGGCTGGTAGCTTGAGCTATCTCTCTAACCGACATCGCCTGTTGTTGTAAAAGGATAGCTATCCAGCTCTTAATATATTCGTCACGAATTGCGGTATCCAAAAGCGACTCAAATTTATCTGGAGATATCTTCTCGCCAAACACATTTCCCTTCTCTACTAGACCAATCTCATTACCCACCAGCCAGCGTACTTTTTCCGTCTGTAAGGTAGCTCTAACCGCCCGGAGACGCTGGCGTAAGGGTTCATCGGTGCCGTCGGCTTTAAGCGGACCGATAGCTCTGACTTTATTGATGAATGAGGTAACGATGTCAACAAACCTCTGCCCCTCAGCGGCTGATACCCAGTCAAGGCGAAGCCTTTCCGGATGAACCCCGGCAATATCCAGGAGTCTTTTAGTCATTTTCATCTTTTTCTCTGCGTAGTAGTTACCAGTGCCATAGTGGCAATCACCAAAGTGGCAACCTAAAACCAGAACCCCGTCCAAACCGGCGAGAAAGGCGGTAATAATAAACACCGGGTCAACCCGGCCTGAGCACATAGTCCTAATATTCACCACATTAGCCGGGTATTGGAATCGGGATATGCCAGCCAAATCAGCGCCAGCATAAGAACACCAGTTACACAAGAAAGATAGTATTCTAGGCTCGAAATTTGACATTTTCCCCTTTATGCCACTGCCAAGGCATTAATCTGGGCTATTAGCTCGTCATCGGTAAAGTGCCCCATGGTTATTGCCTGCTGCGGGCAACTAGCGGCACACAAACCACAACCGGTACACAGTGCCGCAATCGTCTCAGCCTTATTGACTCCGTTCACCGGCTTCAGCCGGATAGCCTCAAAGGCACAAACTGACTCACACAGCCCGCAGCCAATGCATTTTTCGGCATCAACAGAGGACACGATGCCCTCTACTGTGACATAGCCTTTGGATAATGGAATTGAGGCTCGCCCGGCAGCCCCCATAGCTTGAGAAATTGATTCGTCTATCATCTGGGGAGAGTGAGCTATGCCGCACAGGAAAATACCTCGGGTGCTTGAATCCGCCGGTCTAAGCTTCACATGGGCTTCCATCAAGAAACCATCCTCATTAACCGGAGTCTTCAGCAGCCTAGCTAGCTCATCAACTTTATTGGGGATGATGCCGCTACTCAGTGCCACTAAGTCACAATCGATGGCTACTTTTTCACCCAGCATTAGCTCCAATACCGCTACATTGAGTTTGCCATTCTTTGAGGCAACTTCTGGCTTATGGCTATCGTCATATCGGATAAACGTTACACCTTCAGCCCTTGCCGTGGTATAAAACTCCTCCCTAAACCCATAGGTCCTTACATCTTTATACAGGACATATATATTTGCCGATGGATTTATTTCTTTTATCTTTAGGGCATTTTTGATAGCCTGGCTACAGCATACCCGGCTGCAATACGGTCTTTCCTGGTTACGGGAACCAACACACTGAATCATTACTACATCGTTTACAGCCTTCTCTTCCAAGGTATGTGTCGCCAGTTTGTGTTCTAATTCCTTCTGGGTTACCACATTAGGGTGTTCCCCATACAGATATTCTTTCGGCTTATATTCTTGGCCGCCGGTGGCGACGATAATAACCCCGTGCTCCAAAGTCTCCTCTGCTTCTGACCTTCTTACCGTAGTCCTAAAATTGCCAATATAGCCGGTAATGTCTTTAATCTCAGCATTGAGATAAACCTCGATTAACCTGTGATGGTGCACCCTGTCTATGGTCTCTTTCAGAAGCTGCTGAACATCTTTCCCGTCCAAAGTCCAGTAAATATCCCGCAGGTTACCTCCAAGCTTATCGCTTTTCTCAACCAGAAAGCACATGAATCCTTGCTCAGCTAGCTTCAGGGCTGCTGTCATCCCAGCTATCCCTCCGCCGATAACCAGAGCCTTATTGACCACGCTCACACTGAGTTCAGTTAATGGCTGGATAAGCCTGGCTTTGGCTACCGCCATTTTAACTAATTCCTTAGCTTTCTCGGTAGCCAGCTCCGGTTGCCCTTTATGCACCCAGGAGCACTGGTCTCGGATATTAGCCATCTCAAAGAGGTATTTGTTTAGCCCTCCCTGTCTAATGGTTTCCTGGAATAAGGGCTCGTGAGTTCGGGGGCTGCAAGCCGCCACGACCACTCGATTAAGGTCATGCTCCTTAATCCTCTCCTTTATCAGCTCTTGGGTGTCTTGAGAGCAGGCATAAAGATTAGCCTCAGCATAGACCACGTCGGGGAGGCTAGCAGCATATTCCTTTACCCCGGGGACATCGACCACCCCACCAATATTGACGCCGCAATGGCAGACAAAAACTCCTATCCTCGGTGGCTCTCCTATTATATCCCTTTCTGGGGGATACTCCTTTTTCTTTATCAGGCTATTGCGGGCAGGGGAGAGTAGGGCGGCGGCTAAAGCAGTGGCAGCACTGGCTTGAGTTACTGTTTCCGGGATATCTTTTGGTCCGCTAAAGGCGCCACTGACAAATATACCTGGCTTAGAGGTCTCAACAGGCAAGAAACCATCAGTTTTACAGAACCCATATTTATTGAGTTCGATTCCCAGTCTACTAGCTAGCTCCTCAGCCCCTTTAGATGGCTCAAGCCCAACCGAGAGGACAACCAGGTCAAATTCCTCCTTTATCAGCTTACCGTCCTCAGCCTCATACTTTATCCTCAGATTTTTTGTCTCTGGTATCTCCTCAATTACCGAGGGTCTACACCTGATAAACCTGACCCCGTATTCATTCATTGCCCGCTCATAGTAGGCTTCAAAGCCTTTGCCAAAGGTCCGCATATCCATAAAGAAGATGGCGGTGTCTAGCGGGATAGGGCTGTGTTCCTTAGCCACTATTGCTTCTTTAATAGCATAAGGGCAACAGACTGAGGAGCAATAACTACTCTGTGGAGATTCCCCTCGTGAGCCAACACATTGTATCCAAGCAATCTTTTGGGCTTGTTGCCTGTCCGAAGGTCTTAGTAACTCACCTTGATACGGTCCAGAGGCACTTAGAATTCTTTCAAACTCAATACTGGTGACGACATTAGGGTATCTGCCATACCCATACTGCGGAACAAGGCTAGCTTCAAACTTGTTAAAGCCGGGACACAGGATGATTGACCCTACCTGTAGCTCAATAGTCTGATCGGTTTGGTTGAAATCGACAGCCTTAACCGAGCAGAACTTCTCGCAAGCTCGGCATTTACCCGTTTTAAAGTAAACACAAAGCTCCTTATCAATAACCGGCACATTGGGTATTGCCTGAGCATAAGGGATGTAGATGGCTTTTCTCTTGCCCAAGCCTTGGTCGAACTCGCTATCCGTTTTCCACGGGCACTTCGTTTGGCAGATGCCACATCCGGTACACAGAGATTCGTTTACATACCTAGCTCGCTTGTTAACCCTGACCTTAAAGCTGCCCGGTTTCCCGCTAACATCCAAGATGTCGGCATAGGTTATGATGTCAACATTTAAATTCCGGCCACATTCCACCAGTTTTGGGGAGAGGATACATATGGAGCAGTCATTGGTGGGGAAGGTCTTGTCAAGTTGAGCCATCACCCCACCAATAGCCGGCGATTGCTCAACCAAATAGACATAGTACCCAGACTCGGCTAGGTCCAGGGCTGCCTGAATACCGCCAATACCCCCACCGACAACCAGTACCGCCCCGGTTTTATGGTTGACAGTCGGCTGGGCACTTGACTTCGCCATTACATTCCCCCGAAAAGAATAAGGTGGGTAACATAGTTAATGCCAGAGTTGCTGGCAATGAGACCATCCCAGCTAGTTGTGGTATTCAGACCAAGTGGTGGTGCTCAACTACTTCTCTGGTTTAGCTGGTTTAGGAATATTTGTTGGGTTTACTAATTCGGTTAGTTGCTGTGATTCCCAAGTCCGGTTATACCACGGGAAACCTATCAGCGGGGTAACGATCCCCCTCTGTCTCCTTGACCGTAAGATTATCTCGCAAGTTATCTCCGCCACTAGGGCACATAGCTCAGCACAGTATACAGACCACATTGAGAAAACCTCGCCCGACCTAACCCGCTCTATCTGCATGAGGTCAAGACGGTCAACCGGAGCCAGGCGCTTGCCAAAATGGGCATCACACAAATCGCCACAGCGGACATGACCATTAGTACGTTGGGCAAACCGTTCCATAAGTTCAAACACCCGTGCCTGGGCTAAAGTAAAATTGCTATGCCCTTTAGACCGAGGTCCGCCTTCCTCGGTAAAGTCCACCCGCCCGAACGCTAGACCAATAGCAGCGATTCCTCCCACTAGGGCACAGCAAATCTCGTTACCACCAAAACCTCCAGAGAGGGTGGTCATAAGCACTACCGACTCCCTCGTCCCCAGACCAAGATGAAGGGATAAGGGATATAAAACTGTCTGACCACAAATCCGATACTTAAGCTGTAACTCCCGCGAGTCCCGAACCACCCTCCTTATAATCGCCTCATCATCGGTTTCATCCCGACTCCAGAACTGCCAGTCCTTCCGGTGCTGTTCATCCTTGAAGACATCGGCTAAATGAGCCATTAGTTTCCCATATACCATTTGTCGATTCTCCTCCTAAGTTTTAATGCTATCGACCGTGAGTAGAAATTCCTTTCACTAGCCCTATGCTGGTAACTAAATTGACAGCTTGAATTGTACTATACACAAAAGGGAAGCGTCAAACAATTTGATGGCGAGGGGAAGGGTCAGCGCAGTTTTGCTCTCCAGCACCGACTAGAGAGATGGCTGGAGTTTTGATACAATCGGTTGGAAGAAAAGGCGGGCGAGTATTTTGGTTCTAGATTAACAAAGAGGCTATAAAGGGAGGCACATAGATGGAACTTGAGATCCTAGAGAGCTTGAAAAGAGCCGTCCTAGAATACGATACCGAAGCTGCAACCAGCTGGGCCAGAAGAGCCGTGGCGACAAAGGTAAATCCAGTCAAGGCTCTGGATATCCTTACAGAGGCTATCAGACAGGTAGGTGACCGCTTTGGTAGAGGAGAACTCTGGCTTCCTGATTTAGTTGGGGCAGCTGATGCCATGCAAGCTGCTATGCCCATTCTAGAAGAAGAGCTTAAGAGAACAGGGGCGAAGCGAGAAACCCTGGGGGTTGCTGTCGTCGGGACAGTTTTTGGGGACATCCATAGTATAGGGAAGTCTATGGTATGTACCATGCTCACTGCCGGCGGCTTTGAGGTGCATGACCTGGGTGTGAATATCAAGGCTGAGGAGTTCCTTGAGGCAGTAGAGAAATATCAAGCCGACATCTTGGCTATGTCAGCCCTCTTGACCACCACCGCCGTAGAGCAGAGAAAAGTTATTGATGCCCTCAAGGAGAAAGGTATCAGGGAGAAGATAAAGGTCATGGTAGGTGGGGGCGCCATAACCGCAGAGTTTGCCAAAAGCATTGGGGCTGATGGATATGACCCCACTGCTCCTGGTGCTGTGGAGCTAGCCAAGAGACTGGTTGGGAAAAGCAGTTGCTCTAGTTAGCTTGGTGGCGTTGGTCAGGCATATCGCAGCATCGATGGCGGTAAAACCTGGTACGAAGCGCATAAGCCGCCTACCGGAGGGGCTATCTCCTGGATGAGTTGTGATCCCAACACCGATGATTGCTCACTTGTTTATTGCGTTTCCACTGATTTCTGGGATGTCCTTGTCCCTCGAGACATTGATGTTCCTGTCGCTCGGATGATGGTGGCAACACCTGGGAGCGTGTCCTTACCTCAGGTCTGAAGCTACTGGTAGATGGCAGAGAAATTGAAGTCGGACCACACCTCAAGTGTCCAGTTTCAGGGGTTCACTCCAGGCACCCCAGAAGACAGAGCAAAAAAGAATAAGAATAAAATCTATATGTATTTTCAAGATAGACTTTAGAACAACAAAACACTGCCACTATTTTGGTAGAGCAGTCTTAATTGGTGTTTAAGGGACTCTTCTTTTACTATCGCCTTTAGGGTGCATCGGCAATGCTTGTATTGGGCAATCAGGAGCAAGGCACTTCTCGCATCGCATGCATTGTATTGCCGCAGAGTCATAGCCTTCTGTGTACGGGCAAACAGCTATGCATTGAGCACAGTATATGCCGTTATCCAGCCAAGCTTGCAGGCATTGTTCCGCTTGTATGTACCATTTCTTAACACCAGGATTATTGTTTTCGTTATATCCCTTCATTTTTCTATCACTGAAGCTTATAGCGTGGGCAGGACATGCTTCGGCACAAACCAAGCACTGGTTACAGAATTCTGTTAATCCGAAGTCGACAGGCTTATCAGTATTTAGCGGCATATCTGTCAGGACCTTGCATAGCCTGATGCAAGAACCGTAGTCGGTTGTTATCAGCATTCCATTTCTGCCAAGCTGACCCAGGCCTGCACTTATGGCTAAAGGTATGCTTAAAGCAGTGTCATTCATACATGGGATCGCATTATAGCCAAGACCTCGTATACACTCAGCCAGAGATATAGATGCTATGCCCATCTTGGAATATCCGAGGTCGGTTCCTGCACTTACACCTGCCCCCGGGCATTGCTGGATAAGGGCTTTATCCATTTCAACAGCCATCACTACTGCCTTATTTACTGAGTTGGGGATAACTAGAGTGCCGTTTCTTTCCAGTGGTACTTCGACATTGTCAAATATAAAGCGTTTTCCTACCTGTCTTTCGTAGACCCATCTTGCGTCAAGCTCGGCAACGCCAACAAGACAGGCGCCATATAGCTTGGCAGCATGTTTTATTGCAGGGGTAAGCTTATCCGGGTCAGTTTCTGTACGCCATTTACTCATTGGTTCTGGTACAAACAGGGGGCTCCACTTTAAAAACTGAGTATTGGCATTTTGGTCGCCATAACTTCCCAAGATGTAATTTAATGCGACTGCTCCAAACCCGACAGCGTAATCTATCCGTGATTTCCCAGGTGTGCTAAGTTGAACGTTTTTCATCATGTCTGGCCCTATGTGCGCCATGATAAAACCTGCTATATCCATAATGCCAGTTACAGGTTTACCAGAAAGCCTTTCAGTAAGTGTTACGAATCCCTCCTTAGACGAATCGAATCTTTTGTATATTTTATTGTCAACCTCGTACATTTCATCTAGAGATTTCCTAGTCTTAGGCTGTGCTACTGTAGCCATTTCTTAAATTCAACCTCCTCAAAATTTAAATTATAGCGATAGTTGAATGTCATAGTGGGGTGCCCCCGATATTAGTACCACTTAGAATGAGAGACTGCCCACTTTTTTCAAAGGTTGCTTAACTCCTTTTATCTGGTTCTCCTCGTAGTATCTCCTAGCAAACTCTGCCGGTGTCAGGTAATCCAGCGAGCTGTGTGGTCGGTAGTTATTATACTCTTGCCTAAAGGCTTCCACAATGGTCTGAACTAGCTCATACTCTTAGGAAAAAGTACCAAGTTAGACATTACAGGTGAAACGATTGACAGTGAAGTTGATGATTCAGTATTGATAGTAAGTCAGAGGTAACGAAACGCCCTTTTGTGGAATGACAGCTGTGCCGGGTAGTTCTAAGACTTTGCTCGGGAGGCATAGGCTTCCTTCGGCAGTATAGCATTTTACTTGAGCCCCAACGATAACCGCGCTTTGTCCTTTTATATTTAAATCTAGACGAAAGCGAGTGATTACCTCTGCAAATCCCCCTGGCTGGGGGAAGTATTACCAAGTTTAGTCAGCTAGAACCTGCAAAGACTATTGACAAACTTCCCATTTTATGCTATTGTTGAGTAAAAGAATCAACTTAGTCAACAAAGGAGGACAGCTTAATGAAGCTCTCTACCAGAGGACGATATGGAACCAGGATGCTCTTGGATTTGGCTCTCCAACACGATAGACCGGTTGCACTAAAAGATATAGCTCAAAGGCAGCAGATTTCACTACCGTACCTAGAGCGGCTAATAGCTCCTCTCATAGCCGGAGGCATAATACGGAGCGCTCGTGGCGTAAGGGGTGGCGTTTGGCTAGCCCAGCCTCCTGAGCAGATAAAGCTGAGCACAGTCATTCAACTTCTTGAGGGTTCAGTTGCTCCGGTAGAGTGTGTTAATGATCCAGCGATATGCTCCCGCTCCGAATTATGTGTCACCCGGGACATCTGGACTAAGATCAAAAGGGCGATAAACGAGGTCTTGGAGTCTACGACCTTGCAGGATTTGGTCGAGGAGCAAAAGAGAAAAGAACGACATGAACAGGTGACATACTACATATAGGTTTACTAGATTAATAGCTCGGATGGAGTATGTAGAGGGGGAATAACTTCTATGATTGAGAGGTATTCAAGGCAGACCCTTTTTGAGGGTATAGGTCAAGGAGGGCAAAGGAAACTAGGCAATAGTTGTGTGGCGATAATTGGCTGCGGTGCCTTGGGAACAATTATTGCTACTTCGCTAGTGCGTGCCGGTGTGGGTAAGGTCAGGATTATAGACCGAGATTTTATAGAATACCACAATCTGCAGCGGCAAGTCCTTTTTGACGAAGATGATATACGGAATGGGCTGCCGAAGGCAATAGCCGCCGAGCGGCATCTAAGGAAGGTAAACTCCTCGGTCGAAATTGAAGGCATAGTCGCCGATGTGAACTTTACCAACGTTGAAAGGTTCATCACTGGCGCAGACCTAATCCTGGATGGATTGGACAATTTTGAAACTCGTTTTCTTATTAATGATGTCTCGCTAAAGCATGGAATCCCGTGGGTCTATGGTGGAGCTATCTCTTCTTCTGGAATGACGATGAACATAATCCCGGGCGAAACTCCTTGCTTCCGGTGCTTCTGCTCTACCGCACCAGCTGCAGGAGTAATGCCTACTTGCGATACCGCCGGGGTAATCGGTCCTGTCCCTTTCATTATCGGTTCTCTTCAAGCCGCTGAGGCACTGAAGATACTGGTTGGAGCTAAAGAAATTAATCGGCGGCTTATATGTATTGATGTTTGGACAGGGAGCTTTGAAAAGCTTGAAATAACTCCTTACCACGATTGCCCCGCCTGCTTGGGAAGATACGAGTTTCTGGAGGGAAAATTTGGAGTAAGAACCACTTCACTTTGTGGTCAAAATGCGGTGCAGGTGCTAAATCCCGAGATAGAAAGGCTCTCTTTCAAGGAGCTTGAAAGTCGGCTTAAGGTGGTGGGGGAGGTTACCTATAACGAGTTCATGCTACTTTTCAGGGTTGATGGTCGAGAAATGGTTATCTTTCCTGACGGAAGGGCTATCGTTAAAAACACCAATGACGAGTCACTAGCACGGGGGCTCTATGCCAAATACATTGGAACATGAGAGTAATACCGTGATTTACCTAGATAATGCGGCGACATCCTGGCCCAAGCCAGAAAGTGTCTACCAGACCATGGATGAGTTCTTGAGGACAAAAGGCGGTAATCCTGGTCGTGGTAGCCACAGTATGGCTGTGGCGGCCAGAGAGACAGTTGAAGAAACGCGGCTGCTTGTGGCGCGCCTTATTAGTGCCCCAGAAATGGAGCGAGTCATATTTACTCTGAATTGCACCGATGCCTTGAACCTGGGGCTAAAAGGACTGCTTAAGCCAGGGGACCACGTAATCACCAGTTGTATCGAGCACAATTCTGTGGTTCGCCCTCTTAGAAAGCTCGAACAGCAAGGGGTCAAAGTAAGTAGATTACCGCCTTCCCCGAAGACTGGAGCTGTGTCTGCCCTGGATATTGAGGAAGCGATAACTAGAGACACCAGACTGGTAGTGGTTACTCATGCCTCTAACGTAACCGGGGTCATTCAACCCGTTGAGGAATACGGAGTAGTTGCTAGGGAGTATAACCTAATTTTCATGGTAGATGCGGCGCAAACTGCTGGTAAGTATCCTATTGATGTCCAAGCGGGTAACATTGATTTACTCGCCTTTTCCGGGCATAAAGGACTACTAGGCCCTCCAGGCACTGGGGTGCTTTATGTGGGCAACCGGGTTGACCTTGATTCATTGCGTGAGGGTGGCACCGGCTCATATTCGGAACTGGAGGAGCAGCCAGCCACTCTGCCTGATAGGTATGAAAGTGGGACAGTGAATAGTGTCGGCATTAGCGGGCTTGGCGCTGGACTGAAATATATCTTCAGCCAAGGTTTGACGAGGATTCGTACTCATGAGCGATGCTTGATAGACAAGCTAGTCGAGGGTTTATCTAACATACCTAGATTAATTCTTTATCGGGCTAAAGATGGGTTTAATCAAGCACCTGTGGTCTCCTTTAACATCGAGGGATATGAGCCAGGGGAGGTAGAAGCCATTCTGGACCAAGCATTTGATATCAAGGTGAGGGCAGGGCTTCATTGTGCCCCAGCAGCTCACAAGACCTTAGGTACTTATCCATTAGGTACCGTACGTTTAAGTCCCGGATACTTCAATACTGTGGAAGAGATTGCTCTGACGCTTCAGGCCTTGGGGAAAATTGCAAGGATGAAGCCTGTCAAGGATTTACCGGAAAGCAGAAGAGCAGTTTACAACAGGTTATGAGATTAACATAAGGAGGAAATTGAGGTGGCAGAGATAATCCAAGAAGTGGAGAAGCTTCAGTATAAGACTATAGAAATACCTAAGCTAACTAGAGGTATAGCCAGGGACTCTACCGAGCTAATCGGAAACACACCCTTGGTCAGATTGAACCGAATAACCCAAGGGTTAAAGGCAGGGGTGGTGGCAAAGCTTGAGTCTTTTAATCCTGTAGGCAGTGTGAAAGACAGGATTGGAGTGTCAATGATTGTTGATGCTGAAGAGAGGGGGCTCATTAATAAAGACACGGTTATCGTCGAGCCCACCAGCGGCAATACAGGCATTGCCCTAGCCTTTGTTTGTGCCGCCAGAGGATATAAGCTTGTCCTCACCATGCCTGACACCATGTCCATGGAGCGTAGACAACTCCTAGCCATATTTGGCGCTGAGCTGGTGCTAACTCCCGGGGCAGAGGGGATGCCAGGAGCGGTCAGGAAAGCCGAGCAGCTGGTGGCTGAAAACCCGAATTACTTTATGCCCCAGCAGTTTAAAAACCCGGCAAACCCAGAGGTACACCGACTGACCACAGCCGAGGAGATCTGGCGAGATACTGAGGGGAAAGTGGATATTGTAGTCGCAGGGGTAGGAACTGGAGGGACGATTACCGGAGTAGCTGAGGTAATCAAACCTAAGAGACCACAATTTAAAGCTATTGCCGTTGAGCCTGCTGATTCCCCGGTTCTTTCTGGAGGAAAGCCAGGAGCCCATAAGATTCAGGGCATCGGGGCTGGTTTTATCCCTGATATCTTAAGATTAGATTTAATTGATGAAATTATCGAGGTGACCAATGAAGATGCCGGAATAATGGCCAGGAGGTTAGCCAAAGAGGAAGGGATATTGGCTGGCATATCCTCGGGAGCAGCAACTTGGGCAGCATTAGAGGTAGCCAAAAGGCAGGAAAACGAGGGCAAGCTCATAGTGGTAATTCTACCCGACACTGGTGAGCGCTACCTATCTACCTGGCTCTTTCAAGAATAAAGAAGTTCAATAAAAAGGTGGGTTTATTATGTTTAAGACTTTAAGGGAAGATATTCAAACGGTATTTGCTAAGGACCCGGCGGCAAGAAGTGTGCGGGAGGTAATATTCTGTTATCCAGGGCTACGTGCCTTATGGTATCATCGTGTGGCTCATTTCCTCTGGCGCCACAGGCTTAAATTTCTAGCTCGCTTCTGCTCCCATACTAACCGCTTTCTAACCGGTATCGAAATCCACCCCGGAGCCAAAATCGGTCGACGCTTCTTTATAGACCACGGGGCAGGGGTAGTGATCGGAGAGACAGCAGAAATAGGAGACGATGTTCTGATATATCAGGGAGTTGTCTTGGGTGGGACTAGTTTAAAGAAGGAGAAGCGCCATCCCACTGTTGGCAATAATGTGGTAATTGGAACCGGCGCAATAGCTCTGGGTGCTATCACTATAGGGGATGGAGCTAAGATTGGGGCGGGTTCAGTGGTAATAAAATCCGTTCCACCTGGAGCCACAGTTGTCGGAGTTCCAGGAAGGATTGTCGAGGAACGCCACAAGCCACTTGCAGACTTAGAGCACGGGGAGTTGCCTGACCCGATAGCAGAAGCTATAAGGCTTGTCCTAGAGGAGCAGGGAAGGTTAGGAGAGCGCGTGAAAAGGCTGGAGAGTCTGAGTGGTATCGTAGTCCCCGATGATGAAGTGAGGAAGATAAGGAAGGAAACTATAAAGGGCTTCAGCGGAGGAGGGGGAATATGAGATTTGAAACAATAGCCATTCATGCTGGAGGGAGGCCGGATGCGACATTTGGTGCCGTCTCAGTGCCCATCTACCAGACATCGACCTTTGTCTTTGAAGATGTGGGTAAGACAAGAGGCTATGACTATTCACGCACGGCGAATCCGACAAGAAAGGTTCTAGAAGATACCATTGCCCAACTCGAGGGTGGAAAGGCAGGGTTTGCCTTTGCCACCGGTATGGCTGCCGAAGCCACGGTTATGCACCTGCTTGAGGCTGGTGATCACGTAATTTCGGGGGATGATGTCTACGGGGGAACTTATAGACTTTTTCAGAATGTAATGAGGGCCTTTGGGCTGGAGTTCACCTTCTTGAGGATGGATAGTAGGCAAGCGATTGAGGAAGCGATAAGGCCTAATACTAGGATGCTGTGGCTAGAGAGCCCATCTAATCCATTACTGAATATTATTGATGTAGAAATGGTGGCTGATGTTGCCAAAAAGCACGGCATATTGACAGTGATGGATAATACTTTTGCCACCCCCTATTTCCTGAGACCAATTGACTTTGGGATTGATCTTGTTGTTCACTCTACAACCAAGTATCTCAACGGACACTGTGATGTTGTTGGGGGTGCTGTGGTAACCACCACTGATGAATTAACCGAGAGGGTTCAATTTCTCCTTAATGCCATGGGAACCTGCGCCTCTCCCTTCGATTGCTGGCTGGTGCTTCGGGGAATTGAGACTCTCCCGGTAAGAATGAAGCAGCATGAGGCGAACGCAATCGCCGTAGCTAATTATCTCAGAGAGCACCTTCCAGTAAATAGGGTGTTCTACCCTGGGCTTGAGTCTCATCCAGGACATGAAATCGCCAAGAGGCAGATGAAGGGGTTCGGTGGGGTGGTGTCGTTTGAATTAAAAGGGGGGATTCAGGCAGCTAACAACTTTCTGAGAAGAATCAAGGTCTTTTCCCTGGCAGAATCGCTTGGTGGTGTTGCTTCCCTTGCTGAGCACCCAGCTACCATGACTCACGCTTCGATGCCAAAGGATTACCGGGAAAAAGTAGGAATCACTGATGAACTAATCAGGTTGTCGGTTGGGTTGGAAAATGTTGATGATTTAATTGAGGATTTACACCAAGCGCTGGAGGTTAGCTGAAGGAGTGGAGTAGTGTCATACGCTAGAGCTTTACGTTGTCGAAAATGCGGGCAGGAATATCCTTTGCAGCCTCTCAACCTGTGCGACTTCTGCCTTAGCCCGTTGGAGGTCAGCTATGACTATAAGTCTATGGCTAAAGCCGTAAGTCGGGAGAAACTCAGCGGAGGAACGCTGAGCATGTGGCGCTATCGCGATATGCTGCCAGTGGAGGGCAAGGAAGTGGACATTGGTACCGGCTTTACCCCTCTAGTCAAAGCCGATAACCTTGGGCATGAACTGGGGCTAAACCGCCTCTATATTAAGAATGACTGCCTTAATCCAACATACTCCTTCAAGGACAGGGTAGTCTCAGTTGCCGTTACCAAGGCGCGCGAATTCGGGTTTGACACCATAGCCTGTGCCTCAACGGGCAACCTAGCGGCTAGCGTAGCCGCCCATGCCGCCAAGGCGAATATGAAAGCTTATGTTTTCGTCCCCTCTGAGGTAGAACCGGGTAAGCTGGTAGGAGCAGCAATCTATAACCCAGTTCTGGTGACCGTTAAAGGAAGCTATGACGATGTCAACCGTCTCTGCGCCCGGCTGGTGGAAAGATATAACTGGGGTTTCATCAACATTAATCTCCGACCCTACTATGCTGAGGGGAGTAAGACCTTGGGCTATGAGGTGGCTGAGCAATTAGGGTGGCGTGCCCCTGACTGTGTGGTGGCTCCCGCCGCCTCGGGGCTGCTCTTTACCCGAATATGGAAAGGCCTAGACGAGCTAGCTATGCTTGGCTTAATCGAAGCAGTTAATACCCATATGTATCTCGCTCAGGCTACTGGCTGCTCGCCCATAGTTAACGCCTTTCAGGCGGGCTCTCTCCATGTGCACCCGGTAGAGCCAGACACTATTGCCAAGTCCATAGCCATCGGGAACCCGGCTGATGGTTATTATGCGTTGAGGGTTGCCAGGCAGTCAGGGGGTGGTGCTTGCGCTGTCACCGATGAGGAAGCAATTGCCGGGATGAAGCTACTGGCTCAAACTGAGGGTATCTTTGCTGAAGCAGCGGGTGGAGTAGTTATTGCCGGGCTCAAGAGGCTGGCAACTTCGGGGGTGATTAAAAGGAACGAGCTTACCGTGGCTTTCATCACTGGGGCAGGACCCAAGACACAGGAAATAGTGTCCGGCATCGTTCAGCCCTTTGCTGTCCAGCCCAACCTGGAATCATTTGAGGAGGTGCTCGGTGCGCGAGCTTAAGCCTGTCACACTCCCCACGTTCAATATTAATCCCAAGAAAAATAAAGGGGGCTAAGATGGTCAAGAGACGAGTAATGTTTACCTTTCCCCAGGAGCTTATTAAGGAGCCCATCATTTATACTCTCAGCCACCAGTTCAAGGTAGTGACCAATATTCGCCGCGCTGATATATCTGAGGATAAAGGGTGGGTGGTATTGGAGCTAGAGGGGGATGAGAAGGAAATCGAGCAGGGGATTGCCTGGGTAACTGCCAAAGGGGTGAGGGTCGATCCTGTTATTGGAGATATTGTGGAGGGTTAAGCGGTGAGAAGGATATATCTTGATTATGCTGCCACGACGCCGACGCATCCCGAGGTGGTGAAGACGATGCTGCCCTATTTTACCGATGCCTTTGGTAACCCTTCAACCATCTATTCCTACGGTCAGGAGGCAAAGGGAGCTATTGAGGAGGCAAGGAGTAAGGTTGCCGACCTTATTGGCGCCCAGAGCGAAGAGATTGTCTTTACCAGCGGGGGGACAGAGGCAGATAACTTTGCCTTAGAGGGTGTGGCTTTCGCCAAAGAGCCCAAAGGGAACCACATCATTACTAACTCCATTGAGCACCACGCAGTCATAGAGACGTGTAAGTTCTTGGAGAGAAGAGGGTTCAGAGTAACCTACCTGCCGGTAGATGAGTATGGCTTGGTTGACCCTGGCGATGTCAAAAGGGCTATCATTGATAAGACCATCCTCATTTCGGTAATGCAGGCTAACAATGAAGTAGGCACCATTGAGCCGATAGCTGAGATAGGTAGGATTACCAAGGAGGCCGGAATCTATTTTCATACCGACGCAGTACAAACCGTAGGGCACATCCCAGTAAATGTGAATGAACTTGGGGTGGATTTACTGTCTATGTCGGCACACAAGCTCTATGGTCCTAAGGGGGTTGGAGCATTATATGTTAGAAAAGGGACAAAACTGATTCCCTTTATGCATGGAGGTGAGCAGGAGAGAAGGCGACGAGCAAGTACTGAGAACGTCCCTGGGCTTGTCGGCTTTGGCAAAGCTGCCGAACTTGCCCAGCAGGAAATGACCGAGGAAGCAGAGCGGTTGACTTATCTTCGTGACCAGCTTATTGAGGGTCTTCTAGAGCGGATTGACCACATTCGCTTAAATGGTCATCCCATAAAGAGGCTACCCAACAACGTCAATATAAGTGTTGATTATGTAGAAGGGGAGTCAATGCTTCTAAATCTTGACTTGGAGGGCATTTGTGCTTCTACCGGCTCAGCTTGTAGCTCATCAAGCCTTGAGCCATCCCATGTGCTCCTGGCACTGGGCCTCTCCCCTGAGCAAGCGCATGGTTCCTTAAGGTTTAGTCTAGGGAGGTGGACGACTGAAGAGGAGATAGGTCGAGTCCTGGAGGTTCTGCCCAAGATTGTATCTAAGCTCAGAGATATGTCACCGCTTTTGAAAAGCCATAGATAGGAGAGGAAAAGATGCGTGATGTATGGTCGCTATACAGTGATAAGGTGATGGAACATTTCAAAAACCCCAGGAATGTAGGAGAGATAGAGAATCCCGATGGCGTCGGACACGTGGGCAACCCGGTGTGCGGCGATATCATGGAGCTTTACATCAAGGTAAATGATAGCACCATCGTTGATGCCAAATTCAAGACTTTTGGCTGTGGAGCTGCCATCGCCACCAGCTCTATGGTCACCGAGATGGTAAAAGGGAAGAGTATAAGCGAGGCGCTGGAAATCTCCAATCGGGCAGTGGCTGAAGCGTTAGACGGGCTGCCACCATTCAAGATGCACTGCTCAGTTCTAGCTGAGGAGGCACTAAAATCAGCTATTGAGGACTACCTCGCTAAGAGCTGTCCAACTAAGGTAGCTCAAACATAAAAGGGAGGTGCTAAAGTGGCACAAAAGTTCAGTCCAGCGGGAGAAAAGGATATAAGTAGTGCTATAGTCGCTGAGTTTGCCGCTCAGTTTCAAGAATATGTAGAGAGCGACTGTATTATCGTCGGTGGTGGTCCAAGTGGACTCATGGCAGGTAGGAATTTGGCAAGAGCGGGCAAGAGGGTTCTTATTGTCGAACGGAATAACTATATTGGGGGTGGCTTCTGGATTGGGGGGTTCCTGATGAACACGGTAACCGTAAGACATCCGGGAGAGAGGATTTTAGATGAGCTCGGTATTCCGTACAAGGCGGTTAATAAGAATCTGTGGGGGGCGAACGGTCCGCATGCCTGTTCAAAGCTTATTGCTTCAACCTGCGATGCCGGCGTTAAATTCCTCAATATGGCAAACTTCGACGACCTAGTATTAAGAGGAGATAATCGTGTTGCCGGAGTTGTGGTTAACTGGACACCTGTCTCAGCATTACCAAGAGAGATAACCTGCGTTGACCCCATTGCCTTGGAGTCGAGAGTGGTTATCGACGCTACTGGTCATGATGCTCAGGTAGTGAGGAAATTGGAGGAGAGGGGGCTAATCAAAACCAAGGGTTATGGTGCTATGTGGGTAGAGAGGTCGGAAGACCTAGTCGTTGAGCATACAGGAGAGGTTCACCCGGGGTTGATTGTCACCGGCATGGCGGTATCAACAACCTACGGATTGCCTCGGATGGGCCCAACTTTTGGGGCTATGCTCTTATCGGGGGAAGTGGCGGCTGAGATTGCCCTAGAGAGTTTGAGATGAAAGTTCGCCGAATAGAGAAGGTCCTCTTGTACGATGAAGGTGCGGCTGAAGAATTAAATACAGAGGAAATCGCCAAATATTTGAAAGAGAAGCTAGGGAAAGCACAAGTCAAGGTGAGAGGGAATCCCTTTGCTCTTTGGCTTGAGAAAAGCTCAGATTATGCAAGAAAGCTTGCATCTATCAAGATTCAAGATGTGAATAGACAGATAGCCCCTGAGCAGGAACCTCTCTATGGCGAGGTTTCGTATGAAGAAAGAAGAATTCTGGGAAAAACCAAGTCCTTTGGAGTGCTCTACGACGGTTTTCAACTTCAAAGGGTCTTTTCAGAACTCATAGCACGGGAGGAGTGCTCTCTTGAGGTTGTTCACATCTTCTTTACCAACCGTTTGTTTGCTACCTGGGAGGAGAATAACAACCGGTACCATGCCAGGACAAGCATGTATGGTATCCCCTCGGTTATCTCAACTACAGGGCTGGTAGAGGCACCGGCCAAGCCAAGGGAGTATTACCTTCTTAAGCAGCAGTATGAGATGCTAGGAAAGGACCTGTTGGAACTCAAAGAGAGATTGAAGGGAAGTTTTATTGATTACGGGGATGAACGACTGACCGAGGTTATAAAGGGATATGCAATGCAGGCGGTTTTCTATCATCTTGTTGGTGACCCTTTTTGCGAGGATAAGGGTTGTCGGCTATATAACGCCCACTGGCAAGAGGAACTCATCTTTGCCCAGCTTGAGAGCGAATACGAGTTTTGTGAACGCCATACCAGAATCTTAGATAATTTACGTAGGAAATGAAAATGAGCATTCCGGAAATAGAGGTTAAAGAGGATAAGACAATAAAGGAGCTTATGGATGAGCTCCAGCTCTCTACTGCTCCCATCCTGCTGATGGTGGATGGGAGAATTTTCTACCCAGATGTGATAAAGGGCAGAAGGTTAAGGAAAGAGGATAAAGTAACATTAATCCCACTGATAGCGGGGGGATGAGGGAGGCACAACCAATTAAGGTCTTGGTGAAGGAGGTAGTTTGATGAAGCTATATCAGATGGTCGTAAAAGACATTATACGCCGCAAAAGGCGGGTGTTATTTGCCATCATCGGTGTAATTATCGGCACTATGACGGTCGTTGGCATATTTACCATTGCCCGCGCTGGTGAAGCAAGAATGTATGAGCAGCTGGAAAAATATGGCCCTAACTTAACCGTCATACCAGCCATAACTAACGTTGATGTGAATTTAGGTGGCGACCTGAGTCTTGGGACTTTGTCAGTCGGCGAAAACTGCATCCCCGAGGAAAAATTGCCTGAGATCAGAAGGATAACCGATAACGCAATAAGGGAGGCGCTGGGCATTGAAGATGAGGGCAATATTGCCATCATTGCCCCCAAACTCTACGTGAATACCGAGGTGAAAGGGGTATCGGTGATGGTAGTTGGGGTGGAGCCTCAAGAGGAGAGCAAGATTAAGACATGGTGGAGAATTCGGGAGGGGGAATATCTTGAGCGTGCCGACCAGGCGCTGATCGGAGCGGTAGCTGCTGAACTTCTGGAGCTTAGCGAAGGTGATACCATTGCTCTTAACGGCACCGATGTAACCATTACCGGTATTCTCGAGGAGACAGGTTCCAACGAAGATTACCAGATTTTTGTTCCCCTAGCCACATTGCAGAGGGCGTTTAACAAAGAGGGGCTGATTTCTTCAATGGATATTCGTGCCCTGTGCAATGCATGCCCGGTGGTAATGATCGCTGACAGTATAAATAGTGAGATTCCCGGGGTTCGGGCAATTGCGGTAAAACAAATAGCTAGCGCTGAAATGGAGATGCTGGGGAGAATAAACAGGTTTATGCTGGCTCTGGCCGGAATTACACTGGCTGTTGGCTTGTTTGGGGTAGGCAACACGATGATGCGGTCGGTAAATGAAAGGATCAAAGACATCGGGATAATGAGAGCAGTAGGGGCGTCACACAATCAGATAATGAGGGTCTTTCTTTACGAGGCTATTATTATTGGTGTATTGGGGGGTATCTTCGGGTATTGGGCAGGAACCTTGCTGGCATTTGGGCTTGGCCCGGTGCTCTTTCAGATATCAGCCATTAGTTACGTACCCCAGTACTTCCCCCTAGCACTGGGCTTAGCTATCTCTGTTGCCGTCATAGCCACCATATATCCAGCCTTTCGCGCCACCAGGGTTAAGGTGGCTGATTCCTTTAGGTCTTTGTGAGGTGGGACAAGATGTTAGAAATCAAGAATGTAACCAAGATTTACGGCGAGGGTGAAACTAAAGTAGTTGCCCTTAATAATGTTTCGCTTCGGGTAGAAAAAGGCGACTTTATAGCTGTTATGGGGCCTTCTGGAAGCGGTAAGTCCACCCTTTTGAATGTCATCGGTGGTCTGGACCGCCTGTCCAGCGGTGAAGTGCTCCTGGAGGGGAAGCGTATCGATAACCTAGATGAAAATGCTCTTGTTGAGATTAGAAGGGGGAAAATCGCCTACGTTTTTCAGCAGTATCATCTGATTCCATCCCTTACTGCCTTGGAGAATGTGCTCCTGCCTTTAATCTTTGCTGAGACAAGTGGGAAGGCTGAGAGGGCACTGAATATTTTGAAAAGGGTGGGCTTAGAAAAAAGGGCGAAACATAAACCCAGCCAGTTAAGTGGTGGGGAACAACAGAGGGTAGCCATTGCTAGAGCTCTGGTTAATAACCCGTTACTTGTCCTGGCTGATGAGCCAACAGGTAATATGGACCAAGAAACGGGTCAGAAAATCTTGCATTTATTCGACCAGCTAAATAGAGAGGGGCACAGCATTATTATGGTTACCCATAACCCTGAGATAGCCAAATATGCTGGAGAAATTATAGTCCTGCGTGATGGGCAAGTTATAGATAGGATTAATCAAAGAGGAGGAAACCAATAAATGTTAAAGAGAATCATTGCCTGGTTTATGTTATTACCGCTGGTTGTGATGTTGCTTCTAGGCGCTTGTGCTGGCCCAACGTCAACACCAGCACCGGAGTCGACTCCAACACCAGCGCCGACACTGGAACCGACACTACCACCAGCACCAATGCTGACATTGGAACCACCAGCACCGGCAGCCTTCCAGATTACCGATTTAGAAATCAATCCGACAGTGGCTAGCCCTGGACAGAGGGTAACTATCAGCGCTAAGTTGACAAATACTGGTGACACTGGGGATAGCTACACAATGGAACTGTTTATAAATGATGTTGCTGAGGTAGCAGAGGTAGCAAAGGAAGTAACTATACCTTCTGGTCAAACCAGGGAGTTGCGTTTCTCAGAGTTTTTCAAGACACCGGGTACTTATCGAGTTAACTTGGGTGAGCTTATCGGACAATTTGTGATAGTTGAGTCAGGCGAGCTAACACAATCAAGTACCCCCGGCTGCTGCTCCGGTGCGCCTGATTCCAGTACCTCGGATAGTTCTAGTTGCAGGTGTTGTTCACGCCGTTAGGAGTTATTCGAGCTTTTCTCCCACTGTGCCTGCTTCCACTACTCTATTTACACACAAAGGAGGATACAATAGATGTTAAGAAAAATAGGAATAGGAGCCTTGGTAGTTTCGCTAGTATTAATCCTTGCCGGGTGTGCTGGCTCACCACCAGCATCGGCACCTACTCCGCCGCCGGCACCAGTACCTACGTCACCGCCATCACCAGCCCCTACTCCGCCACCAAGTCCAAAGCCATCGGGGCCAATAGAGGCGACATGGATTGAGCCACAACTAGATGGCGATACTGTGTCCATCCCAGTAAGTGAGATTGAGGACAATTGGAATACCCACTTTAAGCTGAGGACAAGGGTTGATGATAAGAGTGTCAGGCTGAATTTCATGGCATACATACTTGATGGAGAAATCTACGTTCGGGCGAACGTTTGCCCCCCTTGTCGCTCGGTAGGCTATGCTCTTGAAAATGACATCCTAATATGCGATACGTGTGCGACTACCTTCAATGCCAAAACCGGCGACGGTATTGGGGGAGCCTGTGTTGATTATCCCAAGGCAGTCGTGCCATATGAAATCACTAATAACCAATTAGTAATGAATGGAGCCGACCTAATAACTGCCTACGAGGACACCCTTAACCCCGGCTGGCCCTAAATTAAAAGAAAAGAGGATTGTCAGTGCAAAGAGGCTTTTATTTTGACCAGACTAGATGTATCGGGTGCTTCACCTGTTGTGTAGCCTGTAAGGATTGGCATGATATACCTGCCGGGCCAGCCCACTGGCGGAGGGTAGCCCCGTTTGAAGACAGTAAATTTCCTCGGCCTTTCCTGGCCTACCTTTCCGCTGCCTGCTACCATTGTGAGAACCCTCTCTGCGCCGTAGTTTGTCCTGCCGAAGCGATAACCAGAAGGGAAGACGGCATAGTCGTAGTGGACAGGGAAAAGTGTCAGGAGAGCGCTCGTTGTGGTATTACCCTCACCAATGGCAGTGGCCAGATAAATGTGTCTGCCTGTGAGGTAACCTGTCCCGCTCATGTTGATGTACCAGGCTACATCGCTCTAATTAGTAAAGGTAAGTTTAAGGAAGCGCTAGACTTAATGCGAGAGAAACTACCTTTACCTGGCGTTTTGGGCAGGGTGTGCTCTCACCCTTGTGAAAGTGAGTGCAAAAGGGGTGAAGTTGATAAACCTCTGGCTATCAGAGACCTCAAGCGATTCGCCTATGATGCGGTAGCTGATGAAAAGCCTGTCCCTCTGCCTAGGACAAAAGAGCAAAGTGTAGCCATTATCGGCTCAGGGCCAGCAGGACTTTCTGTAGCCTACGACCTGATAAGAAAAGGCTATAAGGTTACAATCTTTGAAGCACTTCCTGTCATAGGGGGCATGGTGGTGGTGGGTATTCCTCGTTACCGACTGCCCACAGAGGTCTTGAACCGGGACATTGAGTACCTTAAAGGTCTGGGGATAGAAATTAAGGCCAATACACCTATTGGTAAGGAGACGACTTTGGATGACCTATCCCGCCAAGGTTACGACGCCATCTTCATCGCAGTGGGGGCTCATAATGGGCGTAAGCTCCCTATTCCTGGCGCTGAAGCTGATAATGTATTAGTGGGTACCTCATTCTTGCGCGATGTAAACCTGGGCAATAACATCAAGCTGGGTCAGAGAGTGCTAGTGCTTGGTGGCGGTGGTATAGCCATTGATTGTGCTCGTGTTGCTCTTCGCCTAGGTGCGCAAAAAGTAGAAGCTGCCTGCCTGGAGTCCCGGGAGCAGATGCCAGCCTTAGACTCTGATATCGCTGAAGCTGAGAGGGAAGGGATAATCATTCACCCCTCGCGTACCTTTAAACAAGTTGTGTGTCAGGATGGATGTGCTACTGGAGTAGAGTGCCTTAAATTGCGCTGGATGGAGTTTGATAAGGATGGGAAGCTGCACATAGACCCCATCGAAGGGTCAGAGCATGTCTTATCTGCAGATACGATTATATTCGCCATTGGTCAATCTCCAGACCTCGATACCCTCTTGGCAGGCACTGACATCGAGGTAACCAAACGCGGCACCATCGCTGTGGACCCTGAAACTCTACAAACCAGCCGCCCTGGAGTTTTTGCTGGGGGAGACGCAGTTACAGGAACGGCTTGGGTTATCGACGCTATTGCCGCTGGGCAAAGGGCGGCATTTTACATTGACCACTATCTAAGGGGGGAAGTCCTGGGGAAGGGTTACATAGATATTCTCATAAAGGCCTCAGATATTAAAGTTGAGATACCGACTGACCTAGTTAAAGAACCGCGGCAGGAGATGCCGACTCTTGCCGTAGAGCAAAGGGAGGACAATTTTGGTGAGATTGCACTGGGATACGATGGGGAGAAAGCCATCACCGAAGCCAAGAGGTGCATGAACTGTGCCGGCAGGCTCTGCCTTAGGGTGTGTCCTTATGCTGCCCCTCAGTTTGGGGCTGAAAATAGAGCTAAAATGGAGAAATGTGACTTTTGTGTGGACAGGCTGGAAGAGGGCAAAAACCCCATCTGTGTAGATGCCTGTATTATGCGAGCCTTAGACTGGGGCTCGATGGAAAGCCTAAAGGCAAAATATGGAGATATTCAAGAGGCTATCGGTTTTGCGTATTCATCAAGCGCCAAGCCTTCCATCATATTTAAGCCGAAACGTCTGCCAGACAAAGCAGCTTCATCGGAGGGAAAATGAGCCAAAACAGCTACCAAACGAAAACAGATGAAAAAATTGTCTATACTGCGTGTAATAGCCACTGCGGCGGAGCATGCCTTCTTAAAGTCCACATTAAAGATGGAGTAGTTACTAGGATCGAAACCGATGATGGGGAAGAGCCTCAATTCCGTGCCTGTCTAAAATGCCGCTCTTACCGTCAGCGGTTATATGCCTCAGATCGCCTCAAGTATCCTATGAGGAGGGTTGGAGCTAGAGGTGAAGGTAAGTTTGAACCGATCTCTTGGGACGAAGCGTTTTCCACTGTAGCCAAGGAATTAATACGGGTGAGAGATACCTATGGGCCAGGAGCTATTATCTACTTCTGTTCACTGGCTGATATTCATGTTCTGCATACTATGACACCGATGCACAGACTACTCTGCATGGCGGGGGGTTATACTCCACTTTGGGGTTATTTCTCGTACGAGGGTGGCGTCTTTGCTGAATGCGCTACCTATGGAACGCATATGGCTAACAGTACCAGGGATGACCTTCTTAACTCCCGGCTGATAATAATGTGGGGGTGGGACCCGGCAGTTTCAATCCACCGCTGCAACACCCCATACTATATAGCCCAGGCTAAGGAAGCGGGTGCCAGAATCGTTGCCATAGACCCAAGGTATACAGATTCCGCAGCCACTTTCGCTGATGAATGGATACCTATTTACCCCGGCACTGATGCCGCCATGCTTATTGCCATGGCTTATGTCATTATTACGGCAAACCTCCAGGACCAAGCATTCCTCGATAAATATACTGTAGGTTTTGAGAAATTTAGCGACCATGTATTAGGCATTGAAGATGGTATACCAAAGACACCCGCCTGGGCAGAGGCCATTACTGGCGTAAAGGCAGCTACCATCGAGGGGTTAGCCAGAGAATACGCCACCACTAAGCCAGCAGCTTTGATTACTGGCATCGCCCCGGGGCGCACTGCCTATGGTGAGCAATATCACCGTGCTGCTATTACTTTATCGGCTATGACCGGCAATATAGGTCTCAGCGGGGGAAGCTCTGCCGGCAGGGCATGGGGTGGTGAGTACTGGGGTGGGGAGATGCCTTTCTTAGCCCACATCAAGGGTCGGATGCGGTCTCCGAAAAATCCGGTTGAAAAGGGATGGCCAGCGCGCCGGGATACCATTAAGGCGCGTGGTCCTAACACAAATAGCAGTGTGAAAATAAACGTTGGTCAGATAGCCGATGCCATATTAAGGGGCAAGGCTGGTGGCTATCCAGCTGATTACAAGCTTCTCTACTTGGCAAACACTAACTATATTAACCAGGTTCTAAATACCAACAAGGCGATAGAAGCTTTTAAGGCTCTGGAGTTTATTGTTGTCCAGGAGCAATTTATGACAGTTACTGCCAAGTACGCCGATATATTGCTCCCAGTCAATACCTATTTTGAAAGAAATGACTTTACCAGCGGTGGGGCTACTCCTTGGTATGGCCTGGTAAACAAGTGTGTTGAGCCTCTTTATGAATCTAAGTCTCACCTTGAAATAGCCAGCGGAATAGCCAAGGCAATGGGTATTGATGATTATAATGATAAGACGGAAGAGGAATGGCTAAAGGGTATAGTAGAAGGATATAGAGAGGTCTTTGCCCAAGACAAAGAAGGTCCCGATTACCAAGCACTTAAGCAGAAGGCGTTATATAAATTCCCAACCGATGGGCCCTATGTTGCGTTTAAGAACCAGATTGAAGACTTGGGCAATCACCCTTTCCCCACTCCTTCAGGTAAAATTGAAATATTCTCGCAAGAGCTAGCTGATTGGCATAACCCTCAGCTACCACCCATTCCCAAGTACATTGAGACCTGGGAGGGGCGAAATGACCCTCTGGTGAAGAAGTATCCATTACAGCTGGTTACTACCCATTCTCGTAGACGGGCGCACAGTCAGTTCGACAATATACCTTGGCTTAGAGAGTTGATTACGCAGAGTGTGCAGATAAATACCGAAGATGCCCGGGCTAGAGGCATCAGCAACGGCGACTTAGTGCGAGTCTTTAATGACCGAGGACAAACGGTTCTCCCGGCTGAGGTAACACAAAGGATAATGCCCGGTGTAGTGAACATTCCGCAGGGTGCTTGGTATGACCCCGATGAAAATGGGATAGAACGTGGCGGCTGCGTCAATGTGCTGACCAAGGATGCCAAATCACCCGGTGGTGCATTTTGCACCAATACTACTTTGGTCGAGGTTGAAAAGTGGGGGGAGGGTGATAGGGCAGCCAGTTTACTTTAATAAAGGGTGCGACATTTACAAATGAGCAAGATAATTGCAGTCTGTAAGAGCAAGAAAAAAGGTACTAGGAAGAAACCTGTAGCCAAAGGTGTCATCAAAGAAGGTTACGGTCTTGTCGGTGATGCTCACGCCGATTGCTGTACTCATCGTCAGGTAAGCCTGCTGGCAACTGAAAGTATTGACAAAATGCGCAAGTTAGGCGTGGATGTAGGCCCTGGAGATTTTGCTGAAAATCTCACTACCGAAGGAATAGACTTGCTCTCGTTACCGATTGGCACACATATATTTGTAGGAGGAGAGATTGTCTTAGAAATTACCCAGATTGGTAAAGACTGCCATACTACCGGATGTGCTATTTACCGTCAAATGGGCAAATGCATTATGCCCAAAGAGGGAGTATTTACCAAGGTAATCAAGGGAGGACTGGTTAAAGTGGGGGACGCGATAAGAGTCTGGGAGAAGGCAACAATCAACAAAAGAGGAAAGGAAGGTTAATATGGATAAGCGACGACGTCGCATTCTATATACTTTACTTGGGATTGGTATCGCGGCACTTTGCGTTGGCCTAGTCCTCCTATTTACGTATTCAGGCTGAAGCTGGCCGGAAAGGAGGATTAACAATGGGAAATAGGGATGCTGAACTAATTGAGAAAATTCTAAACCTTAAGAAAAGGAGGAACGCTGTTTTCCTCGCCCATAACTACCAATTGGGTGAGGTTCAGGATATAGCTGATTTTGTCGGTGATTCTTTAGAATTGAGTCAAAACGCAGCGAAGACAGACGCTGATGTAATTTTATTTTGTGGTGTTCATTTTATGGCAGAGACAGCCTCTATCCTTTGTCCGAATAAGATAATCTTGTTACCTGATATAAATGCCGGCTGCCCTATGGCAGACATGGTAACTGCTGAAAGGCTAAAGGAGAGAAAACGGGAATTCCCAAATGCCACCGTGGTTTGCTATATCAACTCTTCGGCAGAGGTAAAGGCAGAGTCAGACGTTTGCTGCACCTCGGCCAATGCGGTCAAGGTTATAGAGAGCTTAGACAGAAAGGAAATACTATTTGTTCCCGACCAGTACCTGGGTCATTATATTTCCACCAAGACTGGTAAAAAGATGATACTTTGGCCTGGCTTCTGCCCCACTCATCTAAGGATTCGGCCTGAAGACATTACACGACTGAAACAGGAATATCCTCAGGCCAAGGTGGTGGTCCATCCTGAGTGCCGACCTGAGGTCATCAACCTTGCTGATGAAGTCTTGAGCACCGGGGGGATTTGCCGATATGCAAGGCAAGAAGATATCACCCAGATGATTGTGGGAACAGAAATAGGCATAATACACCGGCTCAGAAAAGAGAACCCGGGCAAGAGATTCATTCCTGCCTCTGAACAGGCAATCTGCCCCAGAATGAAGCTAATCACCCTAGAAAAGATACTATGGTCTCTGGAGGAGATGACGCCTCAAGTAAAGGTTCCTGAAGGGATTCGTATCAAGGCAAAATTGGTTGTGGACAAGATGTTAGAAATAGGCAGGGCTGGTTCAGAGAAAGATGTATCTATTCTCCATGCCTGCCCGCGTCACCAGTAACAGTTCCACATATTTCCTCCCACCACAATGACAAAGCTCACCACTGTGCTATTCGTTCTTCGATTGACAGACATTCTATAATTAATGCAAGCTAATAATTGCAACGGTAGGAGAGACCTTTAATAGAGAGACGGGGGTGAGCTCATGGTCTTGAAACTTTCAGGCAAAAGGACTACCATTGGCAACATCTCTGGAGAGACCATTGCGTGCGGCCACCGAAGGGGTAAGTCCGCAAATAGGGAGCGGACAATCTTTCAAGCAGAAGGAAAGGGGTGATAATCTGCGCTAAATCCTTGGTAAGCCTTAAAAAATGATATAGAATTTCAGAGGTAAGGACGGTTTTAAAGGAAGATAAGTATTAGTTTTTGATATGCTACCAAATTATTGAATTAATTGAATAAAGGAGTTATGAAAATGGCTAGAAAAGAAATAGAAAAGGGGAAGTGGGACAAGATACTTTCACAGATTGATGTGCCTAAACTCATCACCTACGAAAGAAATTTAGTTAAAATTCCGAGCTATTTGGGTGAAGAAGAGGCTAAAGCTGATTATGTTGTCAAAGAACTAGAGAGAATAGGGGCGGAGGTTTATGAAATGCCCCTGCCGACCGAGGATCCACCGAGACGTCGCAGTGTTATTGGTATCCTCAGGGGTGACGGTACCGGAAGGACTTTATTAACCGGTGCTCACTTAGATACTCACGCTAAAAAAGAAGGTCAATTACACCCTCATGATGGCGTAATAGAGGATGGTAAAATTTATGGCGTTGGCACTGGTGACAGTCATCCCGGCCTGGCGGCAATCATGGAGGCTATGGATACCATTAAGAGGGCAGGAGTTCAACTTAAAGGCGATTTGATATTTGTTGCTGATGCCGATGAGCTAGGGCATAAGCACGGAGCCAAGATGGTGCTGGATAGTGGTGTCAAAGCCGATATGTGCATCTGGTGTGACGCATCAGAGGATCCTATTAATATGTACATATGTAATACGGGTAAAGTTGAGGTTGAAATCAGGGTAAAAGGCACCTACGATTTTATCCTCTCGGCATTTGCCGAGAGAAAAGGGATGAAAGCAGTCAATGCCGTGGTTTGTATGCATAAGATAATGGATTACCTCTTCCAGATGCAGAAGGAAGAACCATATTTCCACAAGAAGCACCCCTTGCTACCGGGAGAGGGAGCAGCCTTTTATATCGGTCCAATAATAGGGGGGAGTGTTGGTTATGGCGACCCCACGCGTAAGGCTGGTGTTGGACCAGGTCCGTTTGGACTAGCGGTCCCGATGCCGACCTGGTGCAGATTGAGGGTGGGTGCCAGATACTGGCCGGGAGAAACAGCAAAAGAATTTGTTGATGTTGTCAATAAATGGGTAGATAAAGCTAGAGCTGACCACCCTTCCGCTGAGATAGAAGTCGAATGTTATCTCGACGATGGAAATGTTCCCTGGGAAATATCCCCTGATGCCGAGGTAGTGCACGTGCTTGGAAGGTGCATAAAGTATGTTCACGGCAAAGAGCCCAAATGTGCCGGGTTTATTGCCTCCGGCGACCAGGTATTTTACTCCCAAGCGCCGATGGAAAGTATCTGGTATGGTTGCAACATGAGAATTGGCCGCGTAGACGAGTATGTTACCGTAAAGGAGTTGACCGACCTGTGTAAGGTCTACGTGACAGCCATAATGGAAGTTTGCACGTAATCTCCTACCAACCACTGAGATTGACAAAATAATTAAAGCAGAGGTTTCTCTGGACTATCATAGGGTAACCATTGGAGGTCAAAATAATGGATAAAATAATAGCAGTTTTGGCAACCCTGGATACCAAAGGGTATGAGGCAAAATACCTTAAAGATGAGATAGAGAAGAAAGGAAAGAAAACTTTAGTAATAGATGATGGCATGCTTAAGGACCCGTTGGCGCTTAAACCTGATATTACGCAGCAAATTGTTGCTGAAGAAGCTGGCTCATCCTTTGAGGTAGTTAGGAAATTAGGCAGAGGAGCAGCTGCAGAGATAATGATGAAAGGTGTGGCAAAAGTACTTAAGGATGCTCATGCCGCCGGGAAATTTGACGGTGTGATTGCCGTAGGTGGACAGGATGGGGCTTTGCTTGCTGCCGCTGGAATGAGAGTGTTACCCGTAGGTGTGCCTAAACTTATTGTCACTCCTATATTTCAAGGACAGGAGCCCTTTGGTAACTATGTAGGTACCAATGATCTAATGATGATGCATTCCGTAGTGGATATTCTAGGTGTTAATGAACTAAGTATGAAAATATTTGATGTCGCTATTGGTGCCATTGTCGGAATGGTAGAGGCTAATGTGAGCTCCAAAATGCTACAGAGCAAAAACTTGATTGCAACAACAATGTTTGGAAACACTACTCCGCTGGGCATGATGGTTAAGTCACGCCTTGAGGAAAAGGGATATGAAATGGTCGTCTTTCATCCTAATGGCACCGGGGGAAGATCAATGGAGGAACTCATCAAGCAGGGAGCTTTTGCCGCGGTTTTTGATATGACTCCTCATGAAGTAACCGGTGAGTTATTTGGTGATCTTATGAGGGCTGGACCTGATAGATTAGAAGCTGCCGGTAGAAAAGGAATCCCTCAACTTATCGTTCCAGGATGTATAGATTTTCTTATTCTAGGTCCGTTTGACAGCCTTCCAGCTAAATATAAAAAGCGCAAAGTTTATCACTTCAACCCGGCGGTCACTATGGTGAGAACAACCAAGGAGGAAATGGCGTTGACTGCCAAGGTTATGGCGGATAAACTAAACAAAGCAGTCGGACCAACTGCGGTAGTCATTCCTTTGGGCGGGTTTGATATGTACTGTCACAAAGGGGAACCACTTTATGATCCGGAAGCGGATAGGGCCTTTATTGAAACTTTTAAGAAGCATTTAAAACCTGAGATTAAGGTTACAGAAGTGGATGCACATATAAATGATCCTGTAGTTGCCGAAACAGTTGTCCCTATTCTTATTGAATTGATGGAAGGGCGTGGTAAACATAGAGGTTTCTGACGCTTTCGACTTATTGAACAATTCATCGTTGTGTTGAACGCATTGATTGGTCCGTCTCCTGATCTAGAGGAGAATTTAGATAAGAAGACTCCTCGTGGCTGTTCTATTTTGCCTTACCCCTAAATAGACCACTCACTTCTATCTGCTCGGCGGTAAGCGTACTTATGACTTTGCTGGGAGCTTTGGGAACCGGGATGCCTGCCATGGGATTGAGTAGGATATAGTCCTCTCGCTTTGCCCAGGAGAAGAAAGCCTTCAACGTGCGGACATAGCCCTGTATAGTGGCTGCAGAAAGCGGCCTTTTGCTTCTGGGAACTTCAGCATGGTTACTTGACGGTAGCGATTGGTTTGCTAATCAATATGCCCATGGGACTAGGTCTGTGCCCTGTTCTTGTAAAGGCTGCTTTCCCTCTTATTTTTGCAAAGTGCTACTAGCCTTTGAGCAAACCACTCACAATACGGAGCAGGTGCCATACTAGAATGTGCGCTGCCTGAAGGTCTCATATTCTTCCTGAAGACGGTCGTAACGCTTGGCATTGTCCAAGGCAATGGCACCCAGATGAGCTATTGCCCTTGCGAAGTATATATCGTCCTCACTGAACTGGCGCGGCTCGCTAGTGTATACTCTTAATATTCCTATGTTCTCCTCTCTGAACGTTACGGGCACAGTAAGCATAGATTTGATTCCCTCTTTTCTGGCAGCCTCTGGATACTGAATCCGCTCATCAGTGGCTGCGTCTAAGACAACCACCGGTTCACCCTCTAGTGCTTTGCGAATGCTTTCGTCGACTGTCAGCGGGCCCTTCTTAATGTATGACGCGCTTAGTCCACAGCACACGGTATGAAGCAAGAGTTTCCTATCCCAAGTAAGGAGCATCAATGCACAACCTTTGGCTGCCATACATTGTGTCACATTCTCAACAATAGAGGAAAGTACATCTTCAGGATTACGGGCTGATGTCACTGCCGCGGCTATCCGGTATAGATTCTCATAGTAGCTTTTGCCAATCTGCTCCACTGAAGAACCTCCTTTTCATCCGACATTCGCTAAAATATCGGTTTACCCCCCTTGTTCAACCAGGGATGCCTCGTAGCTAGCATAAGGCCTGACTATGGCTAGTCTAAGCGAGGGCTCTCCTTCCTGGCAAAATGTAAGGCTGTATAGCGGCATAGTCTTTGACTACCAGGTAACTCTCTGAGCTTGGCAACCTCATCTTCACCAATAACTGCTATCGTTCCAAATTTGTCTTGTATTTCCTGTGCAAATGCACATGAGCCACATTCATAGTCATGAGTACACAGTCGAAAAGAAACAGCACCAAGTTCCAGCCAAAGGTGTTTCTTACCTGTTTCTACCTTTTGCGCTTCTCCCAGAGCTCCTTTGATTGTCTTCTCCCCAGACTCGCCGAAGAGCTGGGAGTAACTACTGACTACCTTCTCTCCGGCAGGGAAGGGATTATCACAGGAACAATCCCAGCTATAAAGGCGGATAAAAGCCTCAAACTAAAGGCAAAGAAAATCCTAATAGCTTTGGTAGAGGAACTCCGCAGTGGTGAGCAAACTGCCCCACCAGAAGCCGATTGCGATAAAGAGTAACTTTACTTCCCGCTGATTAGCTCGAGCGGGAGGTAGTGGAACCCCCTTAACCACCCCGCAAAACCGCCTAGATTTTGACTCTGGTGCGTCTTGTCGTGTAAAGAGGTGCCATCGGCGTGAGGGCAGTTGCCTTGGAGCCCCTCTTTTTGTTTATCGGACTGCACGAAACAAGCTTTTGTTAAATGATGGTCATAGGTCATAGGAGGATACAACCTAGAAATCTGTGGTAATTTCCCTCAAATTCTCTTTGACCAAGAAGGATTTTTCAGTGGCTTTTTTCTTTTCCCCGGAAAAACACTCCTAGATGGGGTTTTTCCAATACTGGGGACTGAGCCAATCTCAGTGCTAGCCTGATATTACCAGGATCATGATTCCAAGGTTTTTCTTTCGATGAATCTGGTAACTCCACTGGTTGTCCGTCTGTCAGGTAGCTGGCCTTCTTCTTTATTGTTTTGAAGAGCTCTAGAGGATCAAAGATAGCACACGGAGTTAGCACACTGATAAACGAAAACCCTCTATGCTTAATTCCTTCTTCTATCAACCAGGCGAGATGAGGAGGGTCGGTAGCAATACCTTGAGCAATAAAACTCGCTCGCGTTGAAACACTGTAGCTAATCATATCTAACATCGGGTCTACTGGCGGATAGAATTGCCATGAGAGAAATGGCCCTTCACCGCGTTCCAGATGAGGGGTGGTAGGGCTAGTCTGCCCTTTGGTGAGAGCATATACAAAATTATTGACCATGATGCAGGTTATATCAATATTTTTCCTTACTGCATGTGGAAGATGCCCAGCTCCAATGCTGAAAAAATCACCATCCCCACCTATGGCTATGACTGTTAGTGCAGGCTTGGCTAGTTTCGCACCCTGGGCAATGACGATTGCTCGGCCGTGTAGGCTATTAATACCATAAGTATCTATATAAGCAGGCATTCTTGAGGAGCAACCAATTCCGGAAACCATGAGAGCCTGATGGCGGGGTATCCCAAGCCCGGGCAGCACTCTTTTGGTAAGGGCGGTGAGCAGGCTAAAATTCCCGCAGCCAGAGCACCAGACCGGTTTAAGGCTTGTTCTATAATTGGAGGTTATCATTATTTTACTATCTCCATTATTGGCCCGGTCAGCTCTTTTTTAGTAAATGGTCGACCACCGGCTCTACAGTAGACCTCGGTTTTTTCAGGCAAATCTACTTGAGAGCGGAGATAGCGGTAAAACTGGCCAGAATAACTCATCTCTATTACTAGTAGTTTGTCTAAGGATCCTAGAAAGCTCTCGACACTATGCGGCAGCGGGTGAAGCAGCTCGGGGACACAAACCTTAACCTGTTGCTGTAACCCTACGTCCTGAACTATCTCTAGAACAATTTGGGCGGAAGAGCCCCAGGTTATTATTCCTGTCCGTTGTTTCTGTTCCCCCAAAATTTTAACCAGTTCATCCCTCTGGCGAAGCGGTAGAAGCTTCTTCCACCTCTTTTCGTGCAATTTTTGATGGGTCTCAAAGTCAGAAGCTGGTGCCCCCGCTTCATTGTGGGTAAGTCCGCTAGTCTGATATACAAGCCCCTCGTCACCGACAACTGCCATCGGCGAAAGGAAATCTTCTGTTAATCTGTAGCGGCGATAATGTTCAAAGTCTTCTTTAGCTGCTTTCTTTATTTTTACCCTTGGATAGTCTTTCTTCAGAAATTCACTATTGGTGGCAACTAGAGTTTGCCCAAGCCATTGGTCAGAAAGAAGAATAACCGGCGTTTGAAAGTATTGAGCGATATTAATACTCTCTATAGTCAAGCGGTAACATCCTTCGATGTCGCAAGGCGCAATAACTACCCTCGGAGCATCACCATGCCCTCCGTAGATAGCATGGTTTAGGTCTGATTGCTCCGACCTAGATGGAATGCCTGTAGACGGTCCGCAGCGCTGAACATCAACAATTACCATTGGAATTTCCGCTGCTGAGGCCAGACCTATCATCTCCGTCATTAAATCAAGTCCAGGACCACTGGTCGCCGTCATTGACTCTACGCCAACCAAGGAAGCCCCGATAGACATTCCGGTTGATGCGATTTCATCCTCCGCTTGGATAAAAATACCTCCTCTCCGCGAAAGTTCCTCCTGCATTTCCTGCATGATTTCTGCCGCCGGTGTGATAGGATAGCCAAAAAATGCCTGACAGCTGACACGAACTGCTGCTCGTGCTATGGCAGTGTTACCATGAAGAATGACTTTGGGGAAATAGTCCCGAGGCGGAGATAGTCTTGGCTCAGGGAAAGGGAATTCGTAAAACAAATGCTTTCCTGCTTCAATAGCCGGCATGTTCTTTCTCAACAGGACTAGCTCTTCACTCTCCTCAATAGTTTTATTCACTTTGTCCTCTGGAAGAGCTAGGATTCTTATTAGTAACCCTAAGGCCACTATATTCTTGTTCAGAGTCGATCCAGTTACTTTTTGACTTTTCTTAGAAAAGCCAACCAGAAAAGATTTTCCCGGCAAATTAATCTCTCTCGGGGGTTCGCTATCATAAAGAAGCAAGGTATCGGCTCCCAATGAGAGTTCATTGGCAAGCTCTTGGTATTTTCCCCAGTTAAAACATACAATAATGTCGGCGCTGTCTTCCGGCAGGGAAAGACATTCAGCATCCAAGCTCAGTTTTATTGCTGAAGCTCCACCTCTGATCTGAGGTCCATAGTATCTAGGCATCTGACTGAAATATCCTTGCGATGCAGTAAGTCTCTGCAGAAGACTGCCTAGCACGATCACCCCATCACCACCACCACCAACAATCCCAATGGTCAAACTACGTCTCATCTTTCCTATCAAGTGGGTCACTTACTAATTATAAATATATCACGCTGGCTATGAAATAACTAGTTTGTTCGCACGGCATGAACAGGTAATATGAGGGTGCCATCCTTTACCATTTCTTTTCAATATATCCGTCTTAGCCGTATAGTCATCAATGAGAAACGGCACCTCAAAGATAGTTAAAACGTTCGGGTCTCTCATCGGGAGCATAGTTTCTTGTAATGAAGCTGTGTAACTTCTACGTTGTACTAAGATGCCGTCAGGATAGAGCTGCCGCGCACGGTTATGGAACTCTAGCCCCTGCTCCATCAGGAATTGGTCGCCCAAAGTACGCGACACCCCTAGAAGCTGCCTGGTACTGTTTCTAGAATTCCGTCTTCCTGCCGGTAGCGTACCTAAAGCTGATTATGAATGTAGTCTGGCGCTAGCAAATCTCCGGAAGCACGTTTTCCTCAAGATGAATCAGCAAGTCAAATCGTGCTAACGAAAAATTACTGCACCTTTGGTAGCAAAGTCTGTCAGCATTTCCGTATACCAGGACACGGTCTTTGGTGATTTTCCTTCAGCCTTATTGGACTGGGCGAAGTGAGTTACCAATTTAGTTAGATTCAGTTCCGCCATATTTATGTCCGACCACTTGAAATTTCTGCTTACTTTCATTGTGATACTTGCCTGCCTTTCTTGTGAATTGTCTGCCAGACAAGCAAGAGGGGTGATACCGGGCAAAGTTTTAGGACGAATCAGGGTGTCACTTTTTGGAAAAAGAAAAACCACCCTGATTTTAGGGTGGTTTTGTCCAGATACGATTCAGCTATGAATTATCTTTGTCTGGTAGGCCGTGAAGGAATCGAACCTTCGACACCCTGATTAAAAGTCAGGTGCTCTGCCAACTGAGCTAACGGCCCGTATCTAGCTTTGGGGGATCAGTCAAAGTAGCACTCCCTTTAGAGCAGTTAGCGTGTTGATTTTTGACTTCCTCCCGAGGCTTTCGACACCCTGATTTTAGCAAATAAGCATCGCCAACGCAAGCAGGCTAGCCGCGCTTTAGGAGTTAGAGTCAGAGGCAAGAAGTTTGAAGACCCCGGAATATCAGACTGGTTTATTCCTGGCTCAACAAAAAAGTAGCTCCAAAGCGTAGGCGAGGATTGATAAAACATTGCCAACATGAACCCGTAAGGTCATAATAGCATTGTTATGGCTGAGGTCTATTTCTTCACCAAGACGAAAAAGCTGTTAAGTGCCCTCGACCTTCTTGACATTAATGACTTTAGAAGTGAAAGGGTTCCGATAAAGCTTCATATGGGGGAGCCAGGGAATAGGTATTATATTTCCCCGGCTATTGTCAAGCTAGTGGTCGGAAGGCTAAAGGAGGTTGGGGCTGAGCCTTTTCTATTCGACACCACGGTGACGTACTCTAGCCCCAGGTCTACTAGGGAGGGATATAAAGAGGTGGCTTACAGGCATGGCTTTGGGGAGGATGAAATGGGCTGTAAGGTGGTCATTGGGGAGGAAGGGGTAAAAGTCACTGAAGGCGGGCATAGCTTTGAGGTGGCGAAGGAGATATACCAGAATAGCCACCTTGTAGTAATCTCCCACGTCAAAGGACATATATCGGCTGGTTTCGGAGGCGCTATCAAGAACCTGGGCATGGGCGGGGTGACCAAATGGACGAAGCAGAGGATTCACCACATGAGTCAGCCTAAGCTTTCGGTGGAGGAGTGTGACCTTTGTGGGTCATGTGCTGAAGTCTGCCATTACCAGGCTATAACTGTGGATAAAGTGTGGCGGTATAATAGTGGTGTTTGCTACGGCTGCGGCAAGTGTGTATCTGCCTGTTCTAGCGGAGCTTTGAGCTATGAGGTTTTGGGCTTCCAAAAGGGGCTGGCACTATCAGCTAAGGCATGCCTTCGAGGTAAAAGGGCGCTCTATATAAATGCCTTGGTTAACATAACCAGTAATTGTGACTGCGACTCCGACCCCGGTTCCATGATCTGCCCCGATATAGGCTATCTGGCAGCCAATGAGCTGGCGGCTATAGATAGAGCCTCGCTGGAACTCATAGATAAGGTCAAGCCAGGGGTCTTTGAAAAGGTAAACCGAGCCGACCCCTCAAAGCAAGTCCACTATGCACGGGAGATTGGGCTCTCTAGCTCATACCGACTAAGGAAGCTTTAGCCGGAATATGAAAACTAATGCAGGGAGGGAAGCTTATGAATAAGATCCTGATGGGACCTCAAACGTTAATTTATCCCATGCCGGTACTCTTAGTTGGGGCGAATGTCGATGATAAACCGAATTTTATGACCCTTGCCTGGAGTGGTATTGCCAATGGTGAGCCGCCAATGATTTCTGTGGCCTTACGACATGGTCGGTACACCCTCAGAGGCATCAGGAAAAACCTGACCTTTTCCGTTAATTTACCTTCCACTGATATGGTAAGGGAGACGGACTACTGCGGCCTTACCCATGGCTCTGAAGTTAATAAAGTAGAAGTCTGTCGGTTTAAGGTTTTCTACGGTAAATTAGGCAGTGCCCCGCTCATTGAGCAATGCCCAATCAATCTAGAGTGCAAGGTGGTGAATATCTTGGATTTGGGGAGTCATTCCCTTGTCGTTGGCAGAATCGAGGAGACCTATGTCTCAGAGGACTGTCTCACCAACGGGAAACCGGACGTTAACAAAATTAAGCCCCTTAGCTACATTAGAGCCCCGGCCCAGCGATATCAAGCCCTCGGCCAGGTTATAGCTAAAGCATTCAGTATTGGTAAGGAGGTTAAAGCAACAAAATAGGCTTTAAGAATAGGAAGAGAATAAAAAGAAGCCAATGACGTGTGGACAAATCATTGAGCTGTCCATCCACCATCTATGGGCAGTATGACGCCGGTAATCATGGCAGCAGCATCACTAGCCAGGAAGCAAACAGCCTGGGCTACCTCATCGACTGTTACCATGCGGTGCTGAAGAGGGATTTTATCTAGAACGTAGGTTTTGAATTCTGGGTCGCCTAAATAGCCCTTGGTCATTTCGGTTAGCACAAACGTTGGGGCCACGGCGTTAACCCGAATATTATATGGTGCCCACTCTATGGCTTCCTGTCGGGTTAGTTGGGTTACCCCGCCCTTGCTGGCACAGTAATGAGCCCGCTTTGGCCCACCGACGAGACCCATTATTGAGCCGATATTCACAATAGCCCCCGTCTTACGTGGTATCATCGACTGGATGGCTACTGCCTGATTGCAAAAGAATAGCCCTTTGGTATTGACATCGACAACGGTATCCCAGTCAGCTTCGGTGATATCCTGAGCCAATTTAGGAATATTGGTGCCAGCATTACAGACGAGAACATCTATCTCCCCTAGCTCCTGCCTTATGTGGTTGATAACAGGGGCGATAGCCGGTATATCAGTTACATCTAGCTGGTAACCTCTGGCCTTACCTTTCTCCTGTACCTTCTTGGTGGCTTCCACCAGACGGTCTAGTCGGCGAGCTACTACAGCTACGCTAGCCCCACTGGCTGCCAATAATTCGGCACAGGCTAGGCCAATACCACTGCTTCCTCCAGTTACGACGGCTACTTTATTATCAAAACTGATATTCAAGGAAATGTCCTCTTATTAAATTATACTAGCTAGCTCTCATTTTGAGAAGATTCTAGGTATTACCTTATTTTTGGCTGATGTTTATGACCTAACCGTCGGGTTTGACTATTATCTTAATCTCGTCATGACCCGGCGAGGTGAGTACATCAAACCCCTTTTTGACAATCTCGCTCAACTTAATCTTAGAGGTTATTATCTCGTTAACCGGCAAAAGGCGCCGTTTTAAGAATTCCATGACCATGGGAAATTCATCGTGGTAATAGCAGAAGCTACCCTGTAAACTGTATTCATAGAGAGTAAAAGGTAAAGGAACGAACGGGATTTCATGAGCATGGAGCCCAACAAGGATAACTTGCCCTCTGGGTCGGAGAAAGCTAGGCGCACTTTGAAACGCCTCGGGTTTTCCTGAACATTCAAATACCACATCAACCCCGACACCATCTGTCAACTCAAACACCTTTTCTTTCAAATCTGGAACTTCTGCGGGACAAAACACGTGGTCTGCTCCGAATTTCATTGCTACTTCACCCCGCTTCTTATTCTTCCCCCTGGTAGCAATAATTAATCCAGCACCGGCATTTCTCAGGTGGGCAATAACTCCAAGACCTATCATCCCACAGCCCAAAACTATTGCTCTCTCCCTGGGCTTAAAATTCGACATCCTGACGGCATGAAGCGAGCAAGCCAAGGGTTCAACCAGCGTTCCCTCTTCGAAGGATACCTCATCGGGAAGGGCATATAACCTGTACTCCGGATGGGGGACTCTTACATACTTGGCGAAGCCGCCGGCATCCCCTAAGCCAGGAACACAACCTATCTCGTGGTCCAATGCCTGCCGGCAACACGAGGTAAACCCGCGCTCACAAGCATAGCACTCACCACACTCATATAACTCGTTGCACACCACTCTGTCCCCTATCTTCCAACCCTTCACATTCTTCCCCACCTTAGCCACAACCCCGGAAAATTCATGCCCTAAATAGGTCCCCGGTTGGATAAAGTCACGAGTTCTATATGAACCTAGGTCACTGCCACAAATTCCACAGTATTTAACTTCTACCAGCACCTCATCGTCAGCAATTTCGGGGACTGGCACTTCCTCAAGGACAATATCTCCCGGTCCTCTTAATAGTGCTGCTTTCACTTTTTCACCTCCTGAAGAAGTAGTAAATCTTTGCCAGGGCTTGAATCTACGTATCAGAGTTTACATAATAACCGTCTTCAAAATACCCCGGTCATTTCCTTCAGTCCAAACGATTTTACTATATCTCTAAGCTTCTCCATTTGTTCTTCACTGGGTGGTCTAACCTCTCCCAGCTCATATTGCATGCCTAGCTGTTTATATTTGGATGAGCCAAGCGCATGATAAGGCAGCAGCTCTATCATGGTGCCGCCTGATTCAAACACAAACCTGGCTATGGCTTCTATGTCCTGCTCAGAATCATTGCAGCCTGGCACTATTGGGATGCGAACAATGATCTCACCGTCACCGTCCACCTCGCCAGAAAGGACCCGCCTAGCATTACTCAGAATCAACTCATTTGACACCCCGGTCAGCTCCTTGTGCCTCTGCGGGTCCATATGCTTGATGTCATAATATAGCAGGTCAACATATTCCGAGATTTGCTTCAGGTGCTGCCACCGACCATGCCCGCATGTCTCCAAGGCAGTATGAAAGAACCGCTCTTTGCACCTCTTGAGAAGGACCAGCACAAACTCAAATTGCATCAACGGCTCACCACCACCTACAGTAACTCCGCCCCCCGACCTATTGTAAAAGAGCCAGTCTTTCTCAACCTCAGCCAACACCTCGTCCACTGTCATCTTCCTCCCGGCGATAGTTCGAGCCCCAAAGAGGCAAGCCTCGGTGCACCTCCCACAAGCCTGGCAGAGCTCCCAATTGGTAACGGCTTTGCCTTCCGGGGATAGACTAATTGCTCCTTGGGGGCAAGCGTCAACACATGGCGCCTTACACTTATCGTCACCAACGCATTTGATATTTAGGAAGCGGAGCTTGGGTTGGTGCTTCTGTCCCTCCGGATTACAGCACCATTTGCATGCCAGCGGGCACCCCTGCATAAAGACCAGGGTCCTGATACCGGGTCCATCGTGAAGGGAAAATCGCTGGATGTCAAATACCCACCCCGTTATCTGCTTAGGCTCACTTAGAACCTCTCTGCTTGGCACTTGCTAAGTGTCCCCCCTTAGGAATAGTCTTAAGACAAGAAACCCCAGTCCATATAGCACTGGGGATCAGAGTAAGCTCAACCCGCTCACATACTGTGCTCTGTCCTCATTATGATATCCTCTTGCATGGCGGGGTCCAGTGAGACAAACAGAGCACTATATCCGGCTACCCTTACCATTAGGTCGGTATACTTTTCCGGATGCTTTTGTGCCTCCCTCAAGGTCTCGGCAGATACCACATTGAACTGGATGTGCATCCCCTTAAGGTCAAAGTAGGTTTTGATAAGCGCCGCCAGCTTTCTTAGCCCGGATATATCTTTGAGGACAATGGGGTTAAACTTCTGGTTAAGTAACGAGCCATTATCAGCCAAAACATGGTCTAGCTTGGCTACCGACTTTACCGCTGCCGTCGGACCCTTAACATCGGTCCCCCGTGTCGGTGAACAACCCTCAGCCACCGGAATATCAGCTTTTCTGCCGTCTGGAGTAGCACCAATTAGTTCTCCAAAAGGGACATTCTGTGACACTGGGAGTAAGGCAAAACCGCCTCTTCCCCCCGTCCAGCTGGTGTAGCGGCGCACATCCCTCATGGCGTGACCGGTTGCCTCTTTCACCAGGAGGTCAACATAATCGTCATCATTTCCGTATTTTGGTGCTGCCAAAAGCATTTGCTGTATCTCCGGCCCGGTTGGTGTGGTAGAGGTATCCTCAAAGTTTGTCTCCAGGGCGTGCATAATCTGGGCACCGGTAAGCTTCCTGTCTTCAAACACCAGCTTCTTGATGGCGGCCAGGGAGTTCCCCACGTTAGACATGCCCACGCCCCGTAGAAATAGGGTATTATAATGGGCTCCACCCCATTCAATGTCCTTGCCCCTCTGGATGCAGTCATCCATCAACGCTGAGGCAAATGGTGTTGGCGTCAGCTCGGCGTAGGCTCTCTCTATGCACAGCAGGGCAATTGCTCCCTGCCTATCATAATATTCCAGTTGGTGTTTCACCGCCGCCATCACCTCATCAAATGACTGGAATGTAGACAGGTCTTTATTTTCTGGGTTGGGACATAGTCGAATTCCAGTCCGTGGGTCTCTACCGTTAAATAGGGCTACCTCCAGAACCTTGTGCATATTGTAGCCTGCAGAAGGCCCTTCCCTTCGGGCTTTCCCCGGCTCGGTTGGTGAAACACAACCGTCAATGGCATAGTCATAAGCATCTTCCAGGCTTATGCCCACTCCCATCTGGGACGGAATTATGACCTCATCGCTATACATTGCTGGTTGTCCACCGCGGTGGATATTGATGACCTCACAGCATTTGAGCAGAAAATCATCAGGGCACTCATTCCACCACCGCACTGATACCGAAGGTTGTATAACTTTTTGGTTGGCGGTTGCTTCTAACACTAACCAGGAGAGGTCGTTGATGGCGGACTTGCCATCTATGGTCTGCCCGCCAACGGTTAGTTGCTGGAACATAGGGTAGCCCATAACCACTCGGGTCGCCGCCCAATCCCTTACTTTATTTATCTCGGTGGTCTTAATCCACAGGCACTCCAGCAGCTCCACCACCTCTTCTGGGGTGATTCTCCCCTCATCAATGTCTTTCTGGTAAAAGGGATACATGAACTGGTCAAACCTGCCGTAGCCCATAGAATGTCCGTTAGATTCAATCTGGACAATCAGATGGGCAAACCATAGGGATTGCATTGCTTCATAGAAGGTTCGCGCTGGGTTACCCGGCACCCACTCACAGTGCTCGGCAATCTTTATTAATTCGGCTTTGCGCTTTGGGTCTGGCTCCTTACCAGCCATCCCCTTAGCCAGTACCGCATACCTTTTAGCAAAGCCGATGGCTGCCCTCAGCGCAATAATTACCGCTTCTAGGAATTCTTTCTGTTCCAGAGCCCCAGGCTCCCACAGCTTTAAGTCCTTAATCCTCTCCTCGGCTTCCTTGATTATTCCATACACGCCTTTATTGAGGACCTTGGGGTAATCGGCAATAAAGTGCCCCGAGCCACCCCCCTCCCCCCACACGAAAATCTCAATTGCCTGAACGTCATAGCAAGCCTTATATGTCTCCTCGGGAAGTAGTTTTCGCTTATACTCAGCCATCGTCTTCCCCTCCCACCAATCTGCCAGTTCCCTCAGAATCCTCTCGTCCTCTTGGCTTACCCAGAATGGGTCTCCCGGTCGTTCCTCAAATCTATAGGGCTTCCTGTCCAGTTCCTCTGTAATAAACCGCATATAGAATTCAGGGAACACCGGGGCAGCTCGCACGTCACTGGCTTGGTTACCAACAATAAGCTCGCCGGGACGGATGAATATGCTCATTCCGCCCAGTACCTTTTCCAGAGCCTTTGCCCGTCGTATCACTGTTGGCTGTCCCTCGGTCTCTTTCCACGATTCGGTATATAGCCTAGCCCGTTCGGAGCAGAGTTTGGGAATAACGGCAAGCATGGTGTCCCTTAACTGCCTGGTCCTCTCAGTAATCGGCTGTTTACGCTTGGGGTCGGTGACAAGCTCGGTTTTTATTCGCTCTAAATAGGACTTAGCCATCACTTATCCTCCTTTGGATTATGCCCATCCCGCTTACATTATAGTCAACTTTTATTAGACCCGTCCACATGAGTGCCAATCATCGGCAAGGGGATGCTGCTAACGACACAAAATGAAAAGGTCGTAAGGGTGTCAGTGTGTTATGGGTATGCGAGGTCATTGAGGGTAAGAATTTTCTAGGTCCGGTTCAAGGTGTAAGCAATGCGTTATCTTCGTCAAATTGTCTACCACTGGCTTTTTCAAAGGCGGTTATTAAGTCATTGACAGTAAGCCCGTCTCGCTGTTCCTGATTCAGGTCAACTAAAATTTTACCCTCGTGCATCATAATCAGCCTATTGCCGTAACGCAAAGCAAGCTCCATGTTATGGGTAACCATTACGGTGGTCATCTTTTCCCGCTGGACAATCATCTCAGTTAAATCAAGCACTATTTGAGCCGTCCTGGGGTCTAAATTAGCGGTGTGCTCGTCAAGTAGCAGCAACGCCGGCTTACTTATAGTAGCCATAACCAAAGCTACCGCCTGCCTTTGTCCACTGGAAAGTGTGCCCACCTGGGCATTTAGCCTGTCTTCTAATCCCAGCCCTAGAGGAGCTAAAGCTGAATGGAATAACTCTTGGCGCTGCTTATTGATAGCTACCCTTAGCCCCCTTGGTTGCCCCCGCAGCACAGCCATAGCTAGGTTCTCCTCTATAGTCATCTTGGCGGCGGTGCCTATATGGGGGTCTTGATATACCCGGCCAACATATGCCGCATGCTTATATTCGCTCAAGCCGGTAATATCAGTGCCATTAACGATAACCTTGCCGCCCCTCTCTGGAGGGAAGACACCGGCAATAATATTAAGTAACGTAGTTTTTCCTGCGCCATTGCTACCAATAATGGTAATATAGTCCTCAGCACTGACATCTAGATTGACATTAGCTAAGGCAGTAACTTCATCTATGGTGCCTCTGGAGAAAATCTTAGTTATTCCCCTGAGCTGTAGTAAACTCCTATTTTGGCTCATAAAACATCCACTTTACCATCTTACTGCTGGTGGCATCCACTCATGCCGTAACTTCTTCCGTATAAATGGGACTGCCAGAGCTATAACCACCAGCACTGCGGTAATCAGTTTCAAATCACCTGGAGCCATGCCCAATCTAAGGGCAATGGTTATGAATAGCCGATAGCAAAAAGCACCGCCTATTGCCGTCAGCAGAAGCCTAGCCACACCCCGGGGGCGAAATAGTGCCTCACCAATTATTACCGAGGCTAACCCCATTACAATCATTCCTATCCCCATACCCACATCAGCAAATCTCTGCCCCTGGGCGACCACAGCACCAGCGAGTCCAACCAGACCATTAGAAATAGCACAACCCATCAATATGTTTTTATCGGTATCCACCCCCAGACCACGCACCATCTGCTCATTATCACCGGTTGCCCTTAACGCCAGACCAATCTCAGTACGCAGGAACCAGTTTAGAATGAAGAAAACAACAACGGCAATGGCTATAGCCACAATGATTGAAACTTTAATATCGCCGGGGCTGAATCTCAAAACTTCGGCGACTTTATGAAAGGTGGTCACTTGGCGAAGGAGTGAAACATTAGCTCCACCCATAATCCTCAGATTTATGGAATATAGCCCCACCATCATAAGGATGCCAGCCAGTAGGGCTGGTAGCCTGAGCTTGGTATTGAGAAAGCCGGTGGTCAAACCAGCGCATAGCCCGGCGCCAATAGCCGCCACCGTTGCCGGGACAGGGTGCACACCATGGACAATAAGCACCGCTGTAGTTGCCCCACCAAGGGTGTAACTCCCATCCACAGTAAGGTCGGGGAAAGCAAGTACCCGTAGCGTAAGGTATACGCCAATGGCAACCAAGCCAAATACCAGCCCCTCATAGAAGGAAAAAGATAACACACTACTGGCTATATCCAGCATCCTTTTTCTCCTATTTAAGACCTGGATAAGTACTTCTTTATCTATTCAATTGATAGCGGTTATTGCTCCCGCAGGTGTCTAGTCTTCTAGTACTATGTCGGCAGCGTCTATTACTGCTTGAGGAATGGTTACCCCCATTCTTGCTGCTGCCGCCGGGTAGACTACGGTTGACACTGCGCTCTTCATCGGGGGAATATTGGCTATATTTTCACCTTTCAGTATCCTGGCCGCGATATATCCCGCCTGCTGACCAATCCAGTAGTAATCGCAGCTACAACCGCCAACCAGACCGGTTTCAACCATGCCCACTGCGGAACCAAAGACTGGCAGCTGGTTCTCCTCACCAACCTGGATTATGGATTCAATTCCCACACCGCCTACGGTATTGCAGGTAGGAATCCATATTGCGTCACACCTGCCTACCAGTGACATCCCGGCAGCATAAACATCGGCAGTTGATGCCGCTGTTGCCTCAACAACGCTAAGCCCATAGTCCGGGGCAACCTCTTTGAGTATCTGTGCCTGCACCTGCGCGTTCACCTCGCCAGGGTTATAGGCAGTGCCCAGTACCTTGACGTCAGGCAGGACTGACAGAAGAAATTCCACCTGAGGCTCCATATCAAACCAGTCGCTGACCCCGGTTACCGTGGGTGCCGCTTGTTCCCAACTAGGCACTAGACCAGCCGTTACCGGGTCAGTAATCGAGCTGAAGACTATCGGTATATCTGTACCCTCAGCAGCAGCCACTGCCGTTTGTGCCATTGGGGTAGTTATGGTGTGGATTAGGTCTGGCTTAAGGGAGACAAAGTAGTCAGCGATTGAAACCGCTACCGTCATATCACCCTCAGCATTTCTTATGATAAACTCAACATTTTCTCCCTCAATAAAGCCCTTCTCAGCCATAGCATCAATGATACCCTGGCGATTGGCGTCTAGGTCAGGGTGGGTAGCTATCTGACTTATGCAAACCTTATACATCTTTTTCCCACCAGGAACACAACCGGTCATGAACGGCAGCGTGGTTAATACTAAAGCTAAGCACAGGCTGCCTAACAATACTAATAAGCCTTTCTTCATTTAAAACCTCCTTAAGAATTTTGTTTTGCCAAGATTTCAGGTGAAACCTGCCATCTGCTACCCCCTTCACCGTTAGATTTTAGCGCCTACTCAAAACCCTTGTTGTAAAACTTCAGCCAATTCCTTTCTGCTCAGGTCGGCTATCCCTAGCTCTTCGAGCGACCTTCCCTCCTTATAATAATCTGTCTGGTTTATCACCGAAGCCAACTTGATTGTAGCATCAATAATCGGAATGTCAATATTAAATTTATGTGCCAATTGTGCTGCCGGGACTAACCCGTAGGGGACATCCTCAGTTATAAACCTGCTTTTCATTGATGAAGGTTCGGTGATATTAGCCACAGTGCCCTCTTTATCAAACGGAGCCTTAAAGTAGACCGACATGATTGTGCTCTTTAACCAGAATGATTCCTCAGGACATTCAAGTAATTTTATACCAATAGCTTCCCCGACTCTGGCTACCTCTTCATAGACCGCTTTTATCGCCCTGGCTATGGACAGGGTGGTGCCATGCTTATAAAAGTGGAAGTCCTTACCTAGGGTGTCAATCCAGCCGGCGTTTAGAATTGTCCCAACCGGGTGCACGATTGGATTTGGGTTGTTTAGCGAAGTCGCCAGAACGTTCTCGCCGGGAACCACCGGGTAAATAGGCTTTAATTCATTTATGACCCTACCTGTGTCCTTGGCTGGAAAGGCAGCTAGTAGCAGCTTCCAGGCGTCAACGAATATCTTTACTCTGGCTAGAGCTTCTAGCCGGCACCCCCAGGGAAGGGTATGTCCCTCGGCTAGAATAATATCTCTCTTCATCCCCTTTTCTCTTAACATATTAGCCAGTAATAGCGCCGAGTAGTTTCCCGGCCACATAACTATGGTCTGGCCATCCCTTAGGTAAGGCATTATGGAGCTAAAAAAGTGCTTGTGTCCCATGGCTGGAATAACCACCATAATATAATCAACGCCCTTTATTGCCTGCTCGAAATCTGTTGTCACCACCCCCGGCTTTACCACCCTCTCCTCACCCCAGGCATCAATCAGGCATATCTCCTGTCGCTCAAGGGTTGCGCTGAAGCTTCCTTTAAATTCAGGCGCCTCGCACATATTTACCTCGAGCCCTTTTAGCGTTAAGTCAGCCGCCATGGCGTGAGCCCCACTACCCCCACCTAGGACGGCAACTTTTCTAAGCATCTATGCTTCTTCGCCCTCTTTTCACATGCCAGCTGGTATTCTATTTGCCCTCTTGCTACAATATTAAGTAAATATAGCATATCTCATATGAGTAAGTAAATCGTTGTCTATGATTAGGAATCAAAAATGGAGAATATAAGATGGCAAAGCAAGAAAGCCAGCCAGTACTACAAGCTGAATACGATGTAATTATAATTGGAGCGGGGATAGGTGGCTTGACCTGCGGAGCTGCACTAGCTAAAGCTGGCAAGAAGGTATTGGTTTGCGAGCAATATACCCAGCCCGGGGGCTACGTAACCTCTTTCCACAGGAATGGCTTCACCTTTGATGGCGGGCTGCAGTCATTTAGCTCAAATGGTCTGGTGTTCCCTATTTTGAAAGAGCTTGGCTTATATGACAGAGTGCAATTTGTCCGTGCTGACTGCCAGATTATCACCCCAGATATAAAGGTTAGGCTGAATTCCCTGGCTCAAGTAAAGGCGGAATTCAAGAGGGCGTTTCCCAAGGCTGAAACTGAGATTGAGGCATATTTCCAAGAGCTGGACGGATTGTTAGTACCATTTGAGAAGATGTTTAGCGGAGACAAGCCAGCGCTACCTCTGCTTTCTGGCTCGCAAAAGGCAGCAGCTTTGTTCTCTTTCCCCTTTACCAACCTCAGCTTTATCAGGAACCTGATTCGATACCAGAAAACAACCTCTCAGGATTTGATAAATCGGCACCTTATCGATAGTAAACTAAGGTTCATCTTTGCTTCTTTTGGTTATCCCTTAATGAGCGCTATGACTACGGTAGGGATGTGGTACTCATTCATGAATGACTACTGGTATCCCATCGGTGGGATGCAAAACTTTGCCAACCTGTTTGCTGACC
>CAYQQD010000002.1:0-25198 GCA_964419575.1 uncultured Dehalococcoidales bacterium
CAGCTCCAGATTTTATCGAGAATATTACTATGTCCGTTTCTCCTTCCCTATTTATAACATGTCTCACAGCACTACTAAAAGATGAGCCCACAAAATCTAGAAGTGATACCGCGATTGAAAAAGGAGAAAGCAATGATTGGTAAAATTAGCATTATTGGTGCTGGAAACGTCGGGGCTACCTGCGCTCAACGAATTGCTGATAAAGGCTATGCTGATATAGTCTTGGTCGATATTATCGAGGGTCTACCCCAAGGTAGAGCCTTGGATGTGCTTGAGTCGGCGCCTATCCTCAGGTCTGACGCCCATATTATCGGGACTAATAGCTACCAAGAAACAGCTAACTCAGATGTAGTAGTCATTACCTCAGGCATTACCCGAAAACCGGGCATGACTCGTGAGGAGCTATTACAAACTAACGCCAATATTGTCACCGGGGTTACTCGCAATGTAGTCAACCATTCACCAAATTGTATTATCATCATGGTTACCAACCCCCTAGATGCTATGACCTATCTCGCTTTCCGCGTCAGCCAGCTTTCAAGAAGCAGGGTTATGGGCTTATCTGGGGTCTTGGACACCGCCCGGCTTAGAAGCTTTATTGCCGCCGAGCTTAATGTATCGGTAGAAGACGTATCCGCCTGTATTCTAGGACAACATGGTAAAGACATGCTGGTTATCCCCAGGCTAACTACGGTTGGTGGTATCCCGATAACTAAACTCCTGCCTCAAGAAACTATCAGCAAATTGGTAGAGCGCACTATAGGGGCTGGAGCCGAAATCATAGACCTAGTCAAAACCGGCAGCGCCTTTTATGCCCCATCAGCGGCTGTTGCCCAAATGGTAGAGGCTATAGTCTTAGATAAGAAGCGAATTTTACCCTGTGCTACCTACCTGGATGGGGAATACGGGATTAAAGATAGTGTCATCACCGTCCCGGTAAAACTAGGTAAGAACGGTATTGAGCAGATAATAGAGCTTGAGCTAACCGCCGAGGAGAAATCAGCCCTAGCCAGCGCCGCTAACGGAGTGCGGGAACTAGTGAAGACTATAAAGCTATAAGGGAGACCATGAGAGAGATTAATGTTAAGGAAGTAACCAAGACGGTATCCCACCTTTTCCAGGAGGCGTGCTACTACCTCCCCGAGGATGTATTAACTGCTCTCAAACAGGCACGAGAGGGAGAGGAATCGCCTGTTGGGCGCAAGGTATTGGACAGGATATTAGAGAATATTGAAATTGCGGCTAAGGAGGAAATTCCTCTATGCCAGGATACCGGAGACGCAGTAGTCTTTCTAGAGCTAGGACAGGATGTCCACATAGTTGACGGCGACCTCTACTCGGCGATAAATGAAGGAGTTCGCCAAGGATATAGTGAAGGTTATCTACGCAAGTCGATGGTGACGCAGCCTTTTTCCGCCAGAATCAATACCAAAGATAATACACCGGCTATTATCTATACCGATATTGTCCCTGGCGATAGGCTTAAAATTATCGCCATGCCCAAGGGCGGTGGTGCTGAAAATATGTCCCGCCTAGCTATGCTACCCCCGGCTAAGGGGCGTCAAGGGGTCATAGATTTCGCCGTCAATGCTGTTGATGAGGCGGGTAGCAATCCCTGCCCCCCGGTTATAGTCGGTGTCGGCATAGGTGGAACGGTAGAAAAGACGGTCATGCTGGCTAAGAGAGCGTTATGCCGAAAAGTAGGTGAGCCCAACCCAGACCCTGAGGTTGCCGCGCTGGAAAAGGAAATCCTCAACCGGGTCAATAAGCTGGGCATCGGACCAATGGGATACGGCGGTCGAATTACCGCTCTAGCCGTTCATGCTGAAGTCTTCCCTGCCCACATCGCCAGCCTGCCAGTAGCGGTTAACCTGCAGTGTTGGTGCGCCCGACACAAAGAAGCCATTATTTAAGGACGACAGCAATTAACCATAATTTATTCCAAGAAGGAGCCAGGAAGGATGTTTTTGACCCAAGAAGAGGAGAGGATGCTTGATGGAGACTATGGGCCGGGTATACAAAAGTCAACTGAGCTACTGGTAAAGCTTGGTGAGGCATTTGATGCCAAAAGGCTGGTTCCAGCACAGAGTGCTCATATCCATTGCGCCACATCGCTTGACCTGCTCTTGGAGCTAACCGAAGGCGCTACTCAGTGCCGGGTAATTACCACCACCCACCCTAATCCTTACCCCGATGTCCTCGACCCCATAGGCTGTAAACGAATAGGACTTCCTGAGAATTACAATATATATGAGTTTATCCACGGCGGACCATGGAGACAAATTGAAGATATATTTAAAAGACTTGGTTATCTCCTCACCTATACCTGTGTCCCCTTTTTGGTTGGCAATCTACCCAAGCCGGGTGATGTCATTTCTTGGGGTGGTACCTCGGGGGCGGTTACTGCTACCTCAATGTTTGGTGCTTGTGGCAGCCGTGATAGTGTGCCCGCCAATATAGCAACTAGCGTCACCGGCAGGGCTCCCTACATTGGTATGGCAATTAAGCAGAACCGCTATGCTCAAGTTTTGGTTGAATTAGACCGACTTGATTTAGGCAATTTTACCAATGCCGACTACGGGGCTCTAGGCTACTATATTGGCGAGAAGACAGGGAGTAAGAATGTGGTTATTAACGGTCTGCCCAAGACCCTCAGCTTGGAACAATTTAGGTATCTGGTATCACCAATGCCGGTTTCTGGAGCCACCAACATATGCCACGTGGTCGGAGTCACCCCTGAGGCTTGGACTTTAGCCCAGGCTTTGGGTGGAAGCAGACCAGAAGAGGTAATAACCGTAGGCAAAGACCAGATTAAAGAAGCCGTGGATAAGTTAACCACCGCCCACAGTGGTGAAGTTGACCTGGTCAGACTTGGTTGCCCCCACTGCTCAATTATTGAACTCAAGGATATTGCCTCGCTTTTAGACGGGAAGAGAGTCCATCCTAATGTTCGGTTGTTTGTGGCTACAGCCAAGCAAATATATGTCCTAGCTGAAGCCATGGGATATGTTGACATCATTAAACAATCTGGGGGTGTCTTCACCAACACCTGCGTTGGTTCACAGGACCCGTTTAACTTTATTGGTCCAGAGTTGGGGATAGAGACGGTGGCTACCAACTCAGCCAGAAGTGCCCATTATTCAGCCAGAACCAGCAGGGGTAAAATCAAACTGCTGTATGGCAGTACGGCACAATGCATAGATTCGGCAATAACCGGGAAGTGGAGGGCTATTAGATGAAGCTTAAAGGACACAAAATAAATGGCGGTAGAGTTGAGGGCGAGGCAATAGTATGTAACGATGCATTCTCATTCGTGGGCGATTTTGACCCCACCACCGGGAACTGCCTCATTAAACGCCCTGAGCTTGAGGGGAAAAGTTTGATTGATAAGATACTGGTATGTCCCACCGGGAAGGGCTCATCACGTGGTCCGTTAAATGCCTATCGGGCAATGAAAGTCAAGAAAAGCCCTAAGGCGATAGTCTGTACACAGGCTGAGCCGGTTCTGGCGGCTGCGGCAATAGTGGCTAATATGCCCATGGTGGATAGACTGGACAAAAATCCGCTGGAGGTCATTAAGACCGGGGACTGGGTAAAGGTTAATGGTGACAACGGGCTCGTTGAAGTAATACATCCGGGTAACCAATCTCTTCAGCCAAAATGACTGGTCTATTAAACGATAGACCAAAGCTACAAAAACTGTTAAAATCAGACAGAAAGGAGAATGAAAAATGGTTTATCGGATTATGCTCCCTAGAAAAATTTGTTTTGGTGTGGGTGCTCTGGATACTCTTGGCGATGAGGCTACTAAGCTAGCAGCCAAGCGTGCCCTTATTGTTACCGACCCCGGAGTTTACCAGGCTGGACTAACAGACCCGGTCAAGGAACAGCTGTCTAAGGCTAGACTCTCAGTGGATATTTTCGCTGAAGCCGAGCCAGAACCCACCTTTCCCAGGCTGAATGCCGCCGCTGAGCAGCTACGGAAAGAAAGTTACGACCTCTTGGTGGGCGTTGGTGGAGGCTCAAGCATGGACACAGCTAAAGGGCTCTCCGTCCTCTTAGCTCATGGTGGAAAGGGACAGGACTACGGCGGTATTGATAAGGTCCCCGGACCTGGTATCCCTATCTTCACCATCCCGACAACCGCTGGAACCGGAAGCGAGGTGACCAATATTGCTATCTTCACTGACGTAGATAAAGGGGTCAAAATAGGCATAGTCAGCCCTTACCTGCTTGCCCGATTGGCTCTTGTCGACCCCACTCTTACCTATAGGTGCCCGCCAAAGGTTACCGCAGCCTCGGGAATAGATGCCCTTATCCACGCTATTGAATGCTATACCGGCAACAAGGCCAACACTTTTACTGATGCCCTGGCTCTTGAGGCGATGCGAGTTATTGTCGGTAACCTCAGGACTGTGGTCGAAAATGGTTCAGATAAGGAAGCACGTAACCACATGGCTGAAGGAGCACTCCTAGCCGGGATCGCTTTTGGCAACTCTGGGGTAGCCGCTGTCCATGCCCTTGCCTATCCGCTTGGTTCTCGCTTCCACGTGCCCCACGGCGTAGCCAATGGACTCCTGTTACCCTATGTTATGGAGTGTAACCTCTCGGTTAATCTGCCTAAATATGCCACCATTGCCAAGATGCTGGGAGCAGACACCGAAGGGCTCTCCCTTCAGAAAGCAGCCGAAAAAGGGGTAGAGGCAGCTAAGGCTCTGGCTGTTGATATTGGCATCCCCCTCCATCTGCGGGACTTGGGGGTACCCAAGAAAGCCCTGGAGGAGATGGCGGTAGCTACCATGGATTTAACTCGGCTCCTAGCCAATAACCCTAAGGAGCTCACCCTGGACGACGTTAGGCATATTTGGCAAAATGCCTGGTGAGATGGTAAGATGATGCTGCCCCAATAAAATATGTCTATCAGTGAACAATGGGCTCAGGTGACTAATGAATAGCCCAATTTGATTATTAACGAAGGAGGTTCAAATGTCAAAGGTAAAAGTTGGAGTTGTTGGATACGGGTGTATCGGCCAACGATTGGCTGACGGAGTGGCGCTACAGGGAGACATGGAGCTGGTAGGAGTGGTTGATGCTGCACCTACCTTAGCCGTGAGAGCTCTACATGAAAAAGGGATGCCTTATAAACTCTACTGTGCTATCCCCGATAAAATAGCCGATATAGAACGCGCCGGCATTCCGGTTTCCGGAACGATGGATGACCTCTTAGGACAAATTGATGTTGTCTTAGATGCTACACCGGCGGGTGTTGGCGAGAAGAACAAGGCAGCGTATATTAAGCATGGCAATAAAGCCATATTTCAGGCAGGCGAAAGGAATGAAGTAGCTGATGTGTTCTTCCACGGCTATGCCAACTACGAAAAGGGTATCGGTCAGAGATTCCTCAAACTCACTTCCTGCAACACCACCGGCTTCATAAGAGCTGTGGATTGTCTGGATAGGATAGTCGGGGTGGAAAAGGTATCCGTCACCATTGTCCGCCGTGTCGCCGACCCCGGGGATACCCACCGCGGCTTGGTCGATTTGCTAAGGGTAGACCCCATCCCCAGCCATCAGGCAGTTGACCTGATGCTAATCATGCCTCATGTGAAAGCGACCGGGATTCTGGTGCATACCCCGGTGACGCACGGGCATATTATCACCCTGGTAGTTACCCCGAAAAGAGGAATGTCCAAGGAAGAAGTACTCAAGGCGTTCAACGACCACCCGCGTATCCGTGTAGTTAGAATCGCTGACGGCTTTAACTCAAACACCGCCTTATTCCAGTATGCTAGATTCCTAGGTAACCCCAGGGGTGATATGTATGAAATTGCTGTCTTTGAGGAGGCGGTTGGCTTTAACGAGAAGGATATCGTCTTTGCCATAAATGTCCCTCAAGAATCAGTAACCATTCCAGAGACCATTGATGGGGTGAGAGCCTGTATGGAGATGCAGAAAGACCGACTGAAGGCGGTAGCTCTGACCAACAAGTATCTGGGACTGAAGTGAGGTAATCCAATGGCAAAGCGGGACTACTTAACGCTGGATGATTTTGACTACCGGGGTAAGACAGTACTGCTAAGGGTAGATATTAATTCCCCTATTGACGCCAAGACTAAGAAGATTGCCAACGAGAATAGAATCGTTCAGAGCCTCCCTACAATTAAAGAAATCATTAAAAAGGGGGCTAAGTTAGTAATAATAGCCCACCAGGGAGACACTCTAGACTATCAGAACCTTATTCCCTTACGAGAACATGCCGAGAAGCTTTCCCAAAAGCTGGGGCAAGAAGTCCAGTTTATTGACGACGTTGCCGGACCCGCTGCTCGAGAGAAAATCAAGAACCTCAAAGCGGGGGAAATCCTATTATTGGATAACCTCCGCTACCTGACAGAGGAAGCGTCCACCTTTGAGGATGCAGTAAAACTTACCCCTGAAGAAATGGCGCACACCTATCTGGTAAGAAATTTGGCTCCATTATTTGATTATTACGTTAATGATGCCTTTGCTACGGCACACCGTAATTCGGCAAGTATGGTGGCTTTCCAGGAACTACTCCCTTCAGCCGCGGGAATACTTTACGATAAGGAAGTAACAGCTCTTACCACGGTACTGGAGAATCCCAAGCGTCCGTGTGTGTTCCTGTTGGGTGGGGCAAAGATATCCGATGCGTTTGACATGATGAAAAAGGCACTGGCAGAAGGTTCTGCCGATTATATTCTCGCCGCCGGGATTACCGGGCAAATTATGCATCTTGCCCAGGGTAGGAAACTAGGCTCTCCTTCAGAGAAAGTTATTACCGACCGAGGGCTGGAAAAGTTTGTTGCGCCAGCCAAAGAGCTTTTAAAGGATTACCCCGATAAATTGCACATCCCCTTAGACTTTGCCGTCAACGATGGCGGCAGGCGGCGCGAGGTAAGCACTGATGAGTTGCCAATTGAAAACCTGATTATTGATATCGGAGCCAAAACAATTGAGGAATACGGTAAGATACTGAAGAAAGCGGGGACGATATTTGTTAATGGACCTGCCGGGATTTATGAGCAGGAAATTGGTGCCTATGGCACCAAAGAACTGTGGAAAATAATCGGTGAGGCAAAAGGCTATTCAGTAATTGGGGGTGGAGACACGGTTGCTTCCGCCGCTCGCCTGGGAGATTTATCAAAAATAGACTACGTTTGTACCGGTGGCGGGGCTCTTATTCGGTTTTTGTCAGGGAAAAAACTACCTCTGGTTGAAGCTATGAAAAAAGCCCGCAAACGCTGGGGAGTCAAAGAAAAATGAAGGGTTTTTATAATGTCGTATTACATATTGACCTCACTCGGAGGTCATTTGAAGAGGAACCCATTGATGATAAAGTCTATAGAGGACTCTTGGGGGGAAAGGGGCTGGGTGCCCATCTTTTACTTGAAAATACCAAAGCCGGTGTCGACCCGCTGTCAGCCGACAATGCAATTATTTTTACCACTGGACCGGTTACCGATACCAAGGTCTATGGCTCATGCCGATACGGGGCTATTACCAAGTCACCGCTAACCGGCATATTTAGCGAGTCTTACTCCGGAGGTAAGGTAGCTGAGCCGATGAGCCGAACCGGGTATGACGCCATCATAATCAAGGGGGCTTCTAAAAAGCCGGTTTATCTTGAGATTTCTAATAAAAAGGTGATATTCCACGATGCCTCTCATCTCTGGGGCAAAGAGACCTACGAAACCGAAGACGCCATTAAGGAGGAAGTGGGCAGAAAAGATGCCGGGGCTATCGTCATCGGACCAGCCGGGGAGAGACTGGTAAAATTTGCCGTCGTCGAAAACGACTACTGGCGGTCGCTGGGTAGGACTGGTATGGGCACTGTGCTTGGGGCAAAGAAAATCAAGGGTATAGCCTTTCATGGGGATATAAAACGACAGGTAGCTAAACCTGATGCGATTAATAAAATGTGGGAAGAACTAAAAGTTATCAGTAAAGATGACCCCGGGGTCAAGAAGTACCATGACCAAGGAACGCTTCAGATAGTACCGGTGCTGAATAAAGCTGGCGCCTTCCCGACAAAATACTGGTCTTCGGGAACCTTTGATAAGTGGCAAAATCTAACCATAGATGCCCTGCGGCAGAAATGTAACGTCAGAGCCAGGGCGTGCCCGAAATGTTTTATGGCTTGCGGAAACCTGACAACGGTTATGGAGGGAAGGCACCAAGGGTTAAAGATTGAGGGACCTGAATATGAGACTACCTATGCTATTGGTGGTCTATGTATGATTGATGATATTACCGAGGTTGCCTACCTTAATGACATCTGCGATAGACTAGGTATAGATACCATGACATTTGGTAATCTTGCTGCCTTCACTATAGAGGCTTCCCATAAGAAACCAATCGGCATCAAGCTTGAATATGGCGATGTTGATGGCATTGCTGCTTTACTATACAAGGTTGCCCGAAGAGAGGGGGTTGGAGCTATTCTGGCTGAAGGTATAAAATACGCCGCCAAAGAGTGGGGGTTGGAAGACCTGGCTATTCATGTTAAGGGAATGGAGCCCAGTGGCTATGAGCCCAGGGTGCTAAAAGGAATGGGGTTAGCCTACGCCGTTTCCGATAGAGGCGCCTGCCACTTAAGATCCACTGTTTATAAGGCAGAGCTTTCCGGAATCATACCGCCAGAACAAATTGAAGGCAAAGCCGAGGTAGTCCTTGACTTTGAAGACAGGCATACCCTTTTTGACTCCCTGATTCTCTGCCGCTTTTTCCGAGATATGTACCCTTGGGACAGATTGTCGGTACTGATAAATGCCGCCACCGGGATGGAGCTAGACAAGAAGGGGTTGCAGAAACTGGCTCTAAGTATTACCAACAAGGCGAGGGAGTTTAACCTGCGTGAGGGCATGACCAAGGAGGCTGATACCCTGCCGAGAAGGTTTTTTGAAGAAAAACTTGAGGACAGCGGCAAAGTGCTTCTGAAATCTGAATTTGACAAGATGCTGTCTGATTACTATAAGCTTAAAGGCTGGGATTAAACGGGATGCCATGACCAAAAGGATTACGCTACCTCTAACTGACGAAGCTCTAAAAGACCTTAAAGCTGGAGACGAGGTCCTGCTCACTGGGGTCATATATACCGCTCGAGATGCTGCCCATAAACGGATGATTGAGGCTCTAGACCAAGGGAAGCCCCTGCCATTTGACATCAAGGGGCAAACAATATTCTTCACCGGTCCCGCTCCGGCTAGACCGGGGCGACCAATCGGGGCAATTGGACCGACTACCAGCGGTCGCATGGACAGTTACTCGCCCCGATTGATAGCCGAGGGTCTTAAAGGTATGATTGGCAAGGGTATGCGCTCCCAAGCAGTGAAGGAGGCTATAAAGCAACATAAAGCGGTATATTTTGGCGCCATAGGTGGTGCCGCTGCCCTTGCTGCCAAGAGCATTAAGAAAGCCAAAGTAATCGCCTATGAGGATCTGGGCACTGAGGCGGTTCGCCGCCTAGAGGTAGAAGATTTTCCGGTCACAGTAATAAATGATATCTATGGCGGAGACCTTTACCAAGAGGGAAAAGCCAAGTATAGGATAGCCTGATGAAGCAGTATGACTATATTATGGTGGGTAGTGGCATTGCCGGGTTATATACCGCCCTGCTGGCAAATGAGCAGGGGAGCGTGCTGATTATAACCAAAGGCAGCATTGATGACTGCAATACTAAATATGCCCAAGGGGGCATCGCTGCTGCTATCGGTAAGAATGACTCCCCAGAGACTCACTTTCGGGACACCATAGCCGTTGGCGAGGGCTTATGTGATTTAGAAGCAGTGCGTATCCTGGTCAATGAAGCCCCAGGCCGTATTGCCGACCTGGTCAATTTTGGGGTGCCCTTCGACACTATTAATGGCGAGATTGCCCTGACTAAGGAGGCAGCTCACAGTGTGCCCCGTATCCTCCATGCCGGGGGTGATGCCACTGGCGAACACATTGAAGTCACCCTCAGTAATCGGGTGCGTTCATCTAAAATCCAGGTGCTTGAGGATTGCCTGGCTGCTGAAATTCTGGTAGAAAAGGGGGTAGTTAAGGGAGTTAAAGCCCTTGATTGCCATACCGGCTCGGTTGAGGAATTTGGCTGTCGCTCTTTGATTCTAGCTACCGGTGGCGCTGGGCAGTTATATAAATACAGTACTAACTCAGACATTGCCACTGGTGATGGCATAGTTCTCGCCTTCAACGTCGGGGCTGAGATAATTGATATGGAGTTCTTCCAATTCCACCCCACCGCCCTCCGCCTCCCCGGGGTAACCCCGTTTCTTATATCGGAAGCGGTCAGGGGTGAAGGCGGGGTGTTATGCAATGTAGACGGTTATCGCTTCATGCCCGACTATACACCAGAGGCTGACCTAGCACCGCGGGATATCGTAGCCCGCAGCATAGTCTACGAGATGAAAAAGACTGGCTCAGACAGGGTCTTCATTGATGTTACCCATCTGTCACCCTATGTTATTACCACCCGGTTTCCTCATATCTACCGCTTCTGCCTAGACCACGGACTAGATATTACCAAAGGTCTGATACCAGTAGCACCGGCGGCACACTATATGATGGGCGGCATCAAGACCAATAGCTGGGGAGAAACCAATATCGCTGGACTATTCGCTGCTGGTGAGACCGCCTGTACCGGCGTCCACGGAGCCAACCGGCTAGCCTCAAACTCGCTCCTCGAAGCCATCGTATTCTGCAAGAGAATTATCGAAAGGACTACAAAAGAAACCAAGGCATCAAGCACCAGCCAAGGCAAAGAAGTGCGCCACTCACTGAGCCAGAGGCAGGCTCTTAAGGTACCCTCACCCAGCCTCTCCGCCCTGCAACAACTGCTCTGGGACAAGGTAGGCATCATCCGCGACAAGGAAAGCCTGACCGAGGCAGCGGATGTCCTGGCTACCTGGGAAAAGTCCCTACCCCAGCCTACAGACCGCCCATCCTACGAGCTAAACAACCTGGTGCTAACTGGTCGATTAATGACCGAGGCTGCCCTGCTGAGGGAAGAGAGCCGGGGTGCCCACTTCCGCTCCGATTTCCCCCACAGCTCACCCCAATGGCAACGCCACATCGTCTTAGTAAAGTCATAAAGACCTAACTTTTGAGCTGCCTTTGATACATGATATAATTTATTGTGGCGATAAAGACAATAGCTACCAACCGCAAAGCCTACCACAATTACCACATTCAGGACAGTATAGAGGCTGGTATTGCCCTTACCGGCAGCGAAATAAAGTCAATCCGAGCTGGTAGAGTAAGCCTAGGCGATGCTTATGTTAAGCCCGAGGCTGGGGAGTTATGGCTACTGAATGCCCATATTGCCCGTTATGAACCGGGTAGCTATTTAAGCCATACGCCAACACGACCTCGCAAGCTTTTACTGCATCGCAAGCAGATTGATAGCCTCTCCAGCAAGGTGCTGGAACAGGGCTTTACACTGGTGCCGTTAAAATTATATATTAAAGATAGTATTGCCAAAGTTGAAGTGGCATTAGCCAAAGGCAAAAAGCTATATGATAAGCGAGAGTCCATAATTCGCCGTGAGACGGAAAGAGAATTAGGGCGAGCCTTAAAAAGGCAAAAATCGCAAAGGAGGTAATAGTTAATCTGTAGTAAGCGGGGACGCGCGGGTTCGACAGGGGGAGTAGGCTACAGGACTGCAAGCTGAGGTGCCACTACCCTCATAAAACAAGTGGCAAAAAATAACCGGCGAATCTTCATTCGCTTTTGCTGCCTAATTAGGAAGGCAGTACGCTCAACCTGACCCCGCCTCAACGGGTTGGGATTGGGTGCCGAAAAGTTGAGGTGCCACCACCCCGATGTCGATAAGGGTGGTGAAAGAGTTATCGACTGGCTTAGCTAGACTCGGTCAGCAGAGGCTAGCTAGGTAAGAAAAAGAGCTGACTAAGCTTGTAGGATATCCTGGGTAGCTCCTCTTGGACGGGGAGTTCAACTCTCCCCCGTCTCCACCATGAATTTTATGGGCTCCAATTGGGTTGGAGCCCATTATTTATTTTGCATATTCTATGGTGTATTTTAGAATAGCTCTGTTAATAGAGTCAGATTTCTACATTGGTCAAAACTATCAAAAAGGAGAAACATAAATAAGGAGGATATACTATGCTAGATAAAATTATGCAGAAAACCATGCCTGGTTTTATCGGGCGGGCTACCATGGCACATTTTGTAACGTATTTCGTTTTCGGTCTTATTTTTCTCTTTTTCAACCCCTTTCACCCAGGACAGCATGCAATTTCTGTGCTACTACCTGAGTTCGAGTGCTTCTTCCGTTCCATAGATGACCCCCTGGTGAGGGCCGGGGCACTCTTCCAGTTTGCGCGGGGACCAATTCTAGCCTTGGCACTATTTCCTTTTCGCAACGTTTTCCTTGAAAGTAAATGGGGATGGTTGTATCTTTGGGGGTTGTTCCTTGGCTTAGCGATACTCGCTCCGTGCGCCCCAGCTCCTGTCTCCATAGAAGGATGGGTCTACTCAAAGCTCACATTTTGGCAATCTATATCTGCTGCACCAGAGGCAATTCTTCAAACATTGGCCTTCTCAGCATTATTCTTTATCTGGGAGCGAAAAAGAGAAAGGAGAATTACTATACCTGTTGTGGTGGCTTCAATTGTCTGCGTTGTATTTACTGTCTTGGCAGTGTTCGTACCCTGAACATACTTATATCTGCCACATCATTTCAGACTTTAGAGTGGGCACTGTAAAATAGCACCGCTAAAGCCCATAGGTCTTCAATGCCGTTGAGATAATCTCAGTAAATATATGGAGATGGGGTTTCCCCCGTCTCCAGCGGAGATTTAAAAGGCGCTAGCCTGGTAAGGCTAGCGCCTTATTTATATCCGGAACCTGGGCTATTCCTTCTGCGATTTAACCTCACGGTCTCTAAGCCAGCGTTTAATCTCATCCAGGGCGGGAGGGACAACATAAAATATCTTTATGTCCGATGGAAATTGAATCTGATGACCTTCCCTCATAAACAATATCCCAACCTCATCCTGTTTAAGTGTTTCGTCTATTTTTTTGGCGATATGTTCATTCCGCCTTTTACTGGCTTCGGTGTAATATTCATAGACCGTGGTGAATACTTTTTGATTCTGCAGACCTATCACCAGGCACCGGCTCCAATCCATAAATTCGGTAAGTAACTCGGCTTCTTCGGTGGCTTCAAGCTTCGTACCCTTGTCTAACCTGTGTTCAACAATTTGATAGCTCTTATCATTCAGGTCTTTTATCACTTTAGCCCCGTCATCACCACCTACCGAGATTAATTCATGGTATATTTTATCAATCTTACCCAGCTTTAGCTCCAAACTGCTAACCTGATTTTCAACCTGGCACCAATAGTTATTAAATTTCTCCAGATACTCAGCTTGAGGCTCTTTCTCGCAGTAAATAAGGGGTACAAAATATAATTTTCTTCCCTCCTTGAATTCCCCAGCCTGCGGCTTTTCTATTTTCCCAAGCTCCTGAGACATGCTAATCCTGCCTTCTACTTAACTTTAACCAGAATCATAATGTCCCCCGGCTGACCATCGGTTATCTGACGGGCATTTCGCAGCCTTACTTTAGAGCCAGTTTTTACCCCGGAAGGGATTTTTACCCTTAATGTTTTGCCCCCTCGTTTCAGGTCTTTTTCCAGCCCCCGGGCTGCCTGTTCCTTGGTAATGGTTATCTCATAGCTAACATCCTGGCGGGGAGGTTGAGCCTGAGCAAATATCTCTTCTAGGTTAATTCCTCCGGGATATTCAAACCTGACTTTTCCTGGACCAGAGCCCCGGCTGAATATCTTAAAGGAGAAACTTTTACCTCGCAGAGAGTCGCCAAAGATGTCATCCAAGAAGTCAAATCCAAGGTTAGACCTGCCAAAGCCCCTCAACAGATCTTCAAAAGTAGTTCGGGTAAAGGGACTGCTAAAGATATCACCAATATCGCCCACGGTGCCAAACTGGTCGTATTGCCGCCTCTTCTCCGGGTCACCAAGCACGGCGTAAGCCTCGTTTATTTCCTTAAATTTTTCGTTGGCTTCCTTCTCTTTCCCTGGGTTACGGTCAGGGTGGTATTTCATGGCTAAGCTGCGGTATGCCTTCTTAATGGTCTTTTCATCGGCATCCCGACTAACGCCAAGGATTTTATAGTAGTCTTTTCCCCTCATAAACGCCCCCCTTAACCACTCAATTAATGTTTAGAAGAATCTGGCTCGGTCTCAGGCTTAGGCGGTTCACCCTTAGCCTTTTTGGAATCGGTGGTGTAGAAGCCTGGTCCCTTAAAAATTATGGGTACCGGCGAGAAGACACGTTTAGCCTTACTGCCACACTGCGGACAGGTAACTATTGGGTCATCGTCAAAACTTTGCTTCAACTCAAATTGATGACGGCACTTTTTACATTGGTATTCATAGACAGGCATAAAACAAGACCCTCCTATCGTAGAGACATAATTTTAGCACTCTCAGTCCTAGAGTGCTAAAGCTATTTTAAGGCAAAACAAGCCGAAATGCAAAACCTAGCGCCGGGCGACACCAATAAGCTCAGCTATATCCTCTATCCCCTCTTGTTGCATGAATTGCTCTATTCCCAGTAGCACCTCTAGCGGGGTGCGGGGGTTGGTAAAGCTAGCTGTGCCTACCTGGATAGCACTGGCTCCAGCCATAATAAACTCAATGGCATCGCTGGCAGTAGTGATGCCACCACAGCCAATAACCGGTACCCCCACTGCCCCGGCTACCTCATATACCATATATAACGCCACCGGCTTGATTGCTGGTCCGGATAGACCTCCAGTTATGTTGCCTAATAGAGGTCGGCGCTGGGTGATACCAATGACCATGCCCTTTATGGTGTTGATTAAGGATATGGCATCGGCTCCAGCTTCAGCCACAGCTATTGCAATCTTAGCTATATTGCTGGTGTTTGGGGTTAGTTTGACCACTACTGGCAGAGAGGTAGCTGTTTTGACGGCAGCGGTTACTTCGGCGGCTGATTTAGAATCGGCGCCAAACTCAGCGCCACCGGCTTTGATATTAGGGCAACTTATGTTTACTTCAATGGCACTAATCCCAGCTACTCCATCCAGCTTGCCAGCCAGTCGGACGTAATCGTCAACAGTCTCACCGGCAATATTAACCATGACCGGCACCTTCCAGCTTGCCCAGATTGGTGCTTTTTGGTTAATTAGGGCGTCAATGCCAATATTTTGTAGTCCAATTGAGTTGAGCACACCACAGGCGGTTTCGGCAAGCCTGGGCTGTGGATTACCCGGTCTAGGTTCGAGGGTGGTTGCTTTGCATACAATAGCCCCAAGCCGTTGAATATCAAACAGGTGGCTATATTCCGTCCCATAGCCAAATGTGCCTGAGGCGGTCATCACCGGGTTAGCTAGTAATAAGCCTGCCCGGTGTTTGGGGGCTAATTGGACTGAAAGATTCGTAGCTAGCTCCTTTCTTCTTAACGAAGATTATAGAGGTTGTTTATTAACCTCACCCCTTTAGACTTTTATTGGTATCCCTATCCCCTTTTTCCCCTTCCCCTTATCAAGGGGAAGGGGAATTGGTTATATATTCTACCTCACCCCCTTAATCCCCCTCTCCTTTGAAGGAGAGGGGGAAAAGGTTTTTTAAGAGGGACTTCGTCCCTCTTTGATGCCCTATAATTGTAGGGGCTCCGCCTCCCTTTGACTCTCCCTTGAAGGAGAGGGGGAAGAGATTTTAGAGAGGGGTAAAACCCCTCTCTTACCTACACTCCCCCTTCCCTGAAAGATGTAGATGAAGTCCTTGCATAAGGGGTCAGGGGGATAGGTTGCTAAACAAATTCATTATAGGCTATGTGGGCTGGGGTGGCAACCTCTCCCTCCTTACGAATAGCAGGGGGAAGACTATATCGCTGGTGCAGCACGGAAGCCAGACTGAGAGGAATAAGAACCCAAAGATGGCAGGAAGTGTAACCCAGTTGACGGTTCCGCCTAGTGCCATGATGACATGGAATAGTGATGCCCAGGTGCTTAACAGTACATGTCCAGCATGGGGGAATTTAGTAGTCCCTGGTTTCCGATAACCAATGGCAATGCCTATAAATGCTGCGGGATTGGTTAGCAGTGGTTCCTCAATAAAACCTATATGCATTGCTTTGTGCTCAAGACCGAGCAAGGTTTCCCCGAGATAAGGGATTACCGAGTCGCTCAGCGTAGCGATGCCGACGGAACCAACATAGCCAATTAGCAGAATTACCCATATTCTGGAGGTACTATATTTTTGGTACATGGCTGTGGTCACCAGAGCACTCAACAGGATATGGGCGGGATGCAAGATGTAAAAAATAGTGTAGGAAACCGGTGAGACCTGGGGGAGGACATTATTAACGACTATTATCGCCATGACAACAATCCCGGTAGCGGCACCGGTGGCAGTGAATGGGGCATGATGTTTGAGTTCATCGGCTATTCGTTTTAGCATTTTTCATTAGCAACCTAAAACTACCGTATTACTTCTTTCTGGCAGGCCTGGCAAAGACCAATGAACTCAAGCAGGTGGTCGTTAATCTCAAACCCGGTTTCCAGAGATAGCCTTTGCTCCAGTAGGCTAAGGTCATAGCCAGTAAAATCAACAACCTTGCCGCAGTTAGAGCAAATCAGATGGTGGTGGCGCTCTGAAGCACCACCGGTGTAGCTGTGGCAACTGCCTCCGGCGTGCAACTCACAGATAAGCCCGAGTTTGGTCAGGATATCAAGGGTGCGGTAAATGGTTACCAGCCCGATATCAGGGTGCTGTTGGTGCACCTTTTCATATATGGCGGCGGGAGTAAGATGGTCCTGACTTGAGGCAACTGCCCGTATCACTATCCGTCGTTGGGAGGTGAACTTATAGCCATGTTGTCTCAGTATGGCAGCTATCTTTTTCTCTGAGAATCTCATTTCCAATGCTAATTGAAAATTATTATCAATTAATAATACTAGGTGTTAATCTTCATGTCAAACTTTTACCCAGGCTGTGGCTTTATTCTGTTTTTGAGTGCTAGCTAGGGCTGTGATATAATAATCCTAGCGAGGCGACATAATCATGTTAGACCAACTAGACAGGATAGAGAAGCGTTACCTAGAGCTAGAGCAGCAGATAGCTATGCCCGAGGTAGCATCTGACCTAAAACGGTTGCGGGCACTGGCTCAGGAGAGAGCCAGCATTGAGGACGTGGTAACAAAGTATAGAGAGTACAAAGCAACCGCCAGGTCGCTGGAAGAGACAAGGGCGATGCTAAAAGGCGAGCTGGACGAGGAGATGGTGGCTTTGGTCAAACAAGAGACCCAAAGCCTTGAGTCAAAGCTAGACCACCTAGCTCAGGAGCTCAAATTTGCCCTCTTGCCCAGGGATGCTAATGATGAACGGGACGTAATTATGGAGATCCGGGCTGGGGCTGGTGGTGAGGAAGCCGGGCTGTTTGCTGCTGACCTCTTCCGTATGTATAGTCGGTATGCTCAGTCTAAAGATTGGGGGGTTGACATTATTAATGTCAGTGAAAGCGGTATAGGTAGCTTTAAAGAAATCATTTTTGAAATAAAAGGTAAAGGTGCTTTCAGCCGGCTGAAGTATGAGCGGGGGGTTCACCGGGTGCAGCGAGTGCCTGTCACCGAATCTGCGAGTAGAATTCATACCTCAACGGCTACGGTAGCTGTCCTCCCTGAGGCAGATGAGGTAGAGGTGTCTATCAACCCCGATGACCTCAAAGTTGACATCTTCCATAGTCGTGGGGCTGGGGGGCAGAATGTAAATAAGGTAGCCACCGCTGTCCGTGTCACCCACTTGCCTACCGGGATAGTTGCTACCTGTCAGGATGAGCGCTCACAGCTAAGAAACAAAATGAAGGCGATGGCGGTGCTCCGAGCTCGACTGCTAGATGCAGAGCAGCGCAAAAAAGAGGAGGAAGTGACCAGACAGCGCCGTTCCCAAGTAGGCACTGGCGACCGGGCGGAGAGGATACGAACCTATAATTTCCCTCAAGACCGTGTTTCTGACCACCGTATTGGTCTAAGTCTCCACAACCTGCCCCGAATCCTGGAGGGAGAGCTTGATGAGCTTGTTGATGCCCTAGCTGCTGACGACCAGATGAAACGGCTGGAGAAGCAACTGGCGTGACCTTAAAACAGGTGCTTAATTGTGCCTGCGATATTCTGGTGGCTAATAACATTGACGAGGCTTATCTTGAGTGTGAGCTACTTTTGAGGCATGCCTTAAGTCTAAGCCGAGTCCAGTTATATCTAGACCTTGACCGTGAGTTAAGCGCTAAAGAAGAGGCAGATTTCTGGCAGCTAATTAAGCGCCGCCTGAGTGGTGAGCCTACAGCCTATATCATCGGGCATCGCGAGTTCTACGGGCTTGATTTCTATGTTGAGCCCAGCGTCTTCATCCCCCGACCGGAAAGCGAGTTACTAGTTGAGCAGGCTCTTAAACTGGCTCAAAATCGCCCGGTGTCGAGTATAGCTGACATTGGTACCGGTTGCGGGGCTATTGCCATTAGCCTAGCATTAAACCTGCCACAGGTAAAAATCTATGCCACTGATATATCGGCTTCGGCACTGAAAGTTGCCATGGTTAACTACCAGAAACATAGGGTGGCAGATAGAATTCGTCTTCTCCAGGGCGATATGCTTAACCCGCTACCCGAGCCGGTTGACCTGATAATAGCCAATCTGCCCTATGTTACGGAAGTAGAACTGCCACAGGTAAGCTCAGCCGGTTTTGAGCCACTGGAGGCGCTAGGCGGAGGTTCAGACGGTTTGGAAAAGATACACCAGTTATGCCACCAACTGGGAGATAGGCTCTGCCCTAATGGCTCTCTGCTTCTGGAGATTGGGCAGGGGCAAGCCGGGGCAGTAACCACTCTTTTGTCTCATCTCTTCCCCTCAGCTACGATAGAAGTGGTGCCAGATTTGAGTGGTATAGACCGAGTGGTAAGTCTAACCCTTACCCCCCGCGGCTAACCTTGAGCTTCTAGGTGAATAAAATCGGCAATTGGTAGCGGTCTTTTAAGCCTTCTTGGCTTGCCTTTCGGCGATAATCTTCTGGGTGATTTGGGGTGGGACCTCTTCGTAGTGGCTAAAGCTAACGGTGAAGCTTCCCCTCCCCTGGGTTATTGATTTTAGGTCTATAGCATAGCGCAAAACCTCAGCCTGGGGCACCTGAGCTTCAATAACATTAATTCCAGCCTCAGGGCTCATTCCCAGCACCCGGGCTCGTTTGGTATTAAGGTCGCCAATGATATCACCGGTGAACTCCTCAGGAACCCTAACTTTGATATTGACAATCGGTTCCAGGAGGATTGGTTGCCCCTGGGATAGTCCCTTCTTCAGCGCCTGTGCCCCGGCAATCTTGAAGCATATATCCGAGGAATCAACCGGGTGAAAGGTGCCATCGTACACCGTCGTCCTTACGTCAACCACAGGGTAGCCAGCCAAGACCCCTTCCTGGGCGGCTTCATTAACCCCCTTCTCTACCGCTGGAATATAGTTCTTGGGTATGGCGCCACCCACTACCTTGTCAACAAACTCACGACCAGTGCCACGAGATAAAGGCTCCAGCTCCAGGAAGACATGCCCGTATTGACCGTGCCCCCCGGTCTGTTTTTTGTGCTTATACTCAGCCTTAGCTGGTATGGTGATAGTCTCTTTATAAGGAACCTTGGGGGTTTCCAACTCGACACCGACACCGAATTTACGCAGCATCTTCTCGGCGGCTACGTCGAGGTGGGTCTCACCGAGTCCAGATAGAATAGTCTCGTTGGTGTCAGGCTCTCTACGCACCTGAAGGGTTGGGTCTTCCTCAGATAGTCGGGATAGGGCTGCTCCCAGCTTATCTACGTCGGTCTTGGTTTTGGGATGCACTGCCTCGCTAAAGGCTGGTTCGGGGAATAGGATGGAGGCGATGGTCATTGATTTATCCCGGGTGCACAATGTGTCTCCGGTGCTGGTCACGTTCAATTTGGCAACGGCGCCGATGTCTCCAGCCCTGAGCTGGGATGCTGGTTCCTGGGTCTTACCTCTGAGGGTAAATAACTGACCGATGCGCTCTGCCTCACCCCGGGTAGCATTCCACACCTGAGAGTTGCTCTCAATAGTGCCCATATAAACCCGAAAGTAGGTAAGCTTGCCGACATAGGGGTCGGCACTGGTCTTAAACACCAGAGCAGCTAATGGAGCCTCCTGAGATGGCGCAATCTTCTGGACTTGCTTGGCTGAATCGCTGGCAATAACCACCTCACGCTCTCTGGGTGATGGCAGATAGCTATACATAACATCCAGGAGCGGAGCAATGCCTATATTCTTTAATGCCGAACCGGCTAGAACCGGCACAATCTTGCCGGTTACCACCGCCTGACGTAGGCCGTTACCTAGCTCCTCCAGGCTTAGCTCCTCGCCGCCAAGATATTTCTCAATAAGCCGGTCATCAATTTCAGCTATTGCTTCTACCAGTTTCTCCCGAAAAGAACTGGCTTTGTCGGCTAGAGATGAAGGGATGTCAGCCTCCTTTACCGGGAAACCGACATAGCTTTTCATTGTCAGCAGGTCAATTATCCCTTGAAAATCAGCCTGGGCGCCGATAGGCAACTGGAGGGGGAGGCATCTAGAGCCAAACTTTGACTGAAGCTGCTTCAAGGTACGGTAGAAGTCAGCATTCTCACGGTCCATCTTATTAACAAAGATAAGGCGGGGAAGACTGGCTTCCTGACAGTATCCCCATACCTGTTCTGAGCCGACTTCAACCCCAGAGGCGGCACATATCACAATTATTGCCCCTTCACAAACCCGTATCGCGGCTCTGACCTCGCCGACAAAGTCGGAATAACCAGGGGTGTCAATAAGGTTAATTTTGGTCTCTTTCCACTGGCAGGGAAGAAGGGACAGGTTAATGCTAATCTTGCGCTTTATCTCAGCCGGGTCGTAGTCTGAGGTAGTCGTCCCATCCTCAACCTTGCCCAGGCGGGTAATTGCCCCGGTGGTAAACAGGACTGCTTCCGACAGTGATGTCTTACCAGCCCCGCTGTGGGATAGTAAGACAAGGTTGCGAATGTTCTCCAGTCCGTATTGCGTCATCTAATCACCTACTCACTTTCATTTCATGGTATTATACCCAATAGTCCACAGATGGGGCAAGTAAGTGGGGGTGCTTGGTAAAGGAGGGTGATAGAAGCAGAACACTAAATACCAGGATGTGGCTACACTTTTTGACCCCTGTATTTATCATAAAAAACAATCTCAGGAAGTTCTTTTCTTGGCCGCGGCTTAGGTTCTTGGTCAGGGTAACCAAGAGGGGTCATTGCCACCACACAAAAACCCGGTGGCACGTCCAGGATACTGGCTACCTTTTTGGCGTCAAAAAGGCCAACGTACACTGTGCCTAATCCTAGGGAATGGGCTGCCAATGCCAGGTTCTGCATTGCCAATGCCACGTCGAACATATACCAGTCGCCCTTATCAGTAGATGGTTTCCCTTCAAAATGGCCTGACTTTCCCAGCTCAGCACAAGCCACAATTACTACTGGTGCATTGTTAACCGCATCAGTGGCTGCATTGATAGCACCCGGTACTTTACCTAGTAGTGCTTGGGCAAGTTCAGCCTTTGTGTTACTATCCCGCACCACGATAAATCTCCAGCACTGGGTATTGGCCCAAGATGGCGCCCAACGGGCGGCTTCCAAAACAAGCTCTATAGTTTTGTCATCTACTGGAGTAGCTTTATACTTGCGAATGCTCCGCCTGGTTTTAATTGCCTCTAAAACTTCCATCTTTTCCTCAATTTTTAATAACCCTAGTATATCCCTGTTCCTTGACCAAGGCAAGGCTTTAGGTCTTATTCCTCTTCCTCCCAGGCATCCTTGCCGATGAGGGAGACAAAGCGGCAGCCACCCAGATTGGCAACTATAGTCTTCTTTCTCTGCTTGGTGATTTTATATAGCTCTTGGACATAGCGAGAGCCTACAGGGATCACCATCCGTCCACCAATGGCGAGCTGAGCCAGAAGGTCAGCTGGAACCCTGGGGGCACCGGCGGTAACAATTATAGCGTTATAAGGTGCTCCCTTTAGCCAGCCTAGGGTCTCCTCAGCCAGGTGGACTTCAACATTGGTATAACCCAGACTATCCAATACCCGCTTAGCTGATTCAGCCAGAGGTAGCAGGCGCTCGGTGGTAATCACTTTTCGGGCTAATTCAGCTAGAATGGCTGCCTGATATCCACTGCCTGTCCCTACCTCCAGCACTTTTTCGTTGCCGGTAAGTTCTAGAGCCTCGGTCATAATGGCGATAATAAGTGGCTGTGAGATTGTCTGGTCATAGCCGATAGGTAGTGGTCTATCTTCGTAGGCTAGGTATTGCTCTTCGGGGGGCACAAAGCGTTCCCGTGGAATGCGAGCCATGGCGGCTAATACCCGCTGGTCTCTGATTTCAGTGCTAAGGTGGCTAATTAGCTCGACTCGCATTGCTTCAAAGTCCATGGTGGCACTTACTCCTAGGGCAAGACTAGGGTAGAACCAAGGCTAGCACTACCAGAGTAACCAGCATTATCCCGGCTAGAATACCGATTCTTCGCAGCTCATTAGATATTTGAGGGTATTGAGCTAGCGTCGGCGTTGGTTCCTTTACTGATGGAGCAGCCACCTTGGGAGGAGGAGCCGGCTTATAGGTTTGAGCCGCTGCTGGCTGTTGACTAGTCAGGACAGTAGAGATTTGCTTTCTTCTCTTTTTACTTTGCAGTGAATGCTTTCTCTTGCGCCGTGATTTACTACCCATTTATAGTCTCCAATTACTTAGCCCTAGGGTGGGATTTTTCATAGGCGCGTCGGATGTGGTCGGTGGTGAGGTGGGTGTAGATTTGCGTCGTCGAGATGTTGGCATGCCCCAGTAATTCCTGGACCGACCTCAGGTCAGCGCCACCACTCAGCATATGAGTAGCAAAGCTATGTCTCAGGGTATGCGGGGTAATCTCGGTATCCAGCTCAGCCGATTTAGCATAGCCTTTTAGTATTTGCCACAGTCCCTGCCTGGTCAGTCTCTCACCACGGCGGTTAAGAAACAAAGCCGGCTCGGTATCACTATAGGTCAGGTGGGGGCGAGATTCCTTTATGTATTCTTCTACTGCCAAAGCTGCCTGTCGATAGATAGGGATAAGCCGCTCCTTGTGCCCTTTACCGAAGCAGCGAACAAAGCCACCGTCTAAGTCTATATCACTTACGTTCAAAGATACCAGCTCGCTCACCCTCATGCCACTGGCATATAGTAATTCCAGTATTGCCTTATCCCTTTTGGCTTCCGGGGTGGATAGCTTGGTTGGCTGTTCCAGCAAACGGCGAACCTGGCTGATGGAGATGGGTTTAGGCAGTGACCTTCCCACTTTAGGCGAATCAACATTCTGTGACGGATTGTCTCTTATTTTGCCTTCAGCCACCATGAAGTCAAAGAATGACCTAGCCGCAGCTATTTTGCGGGCTACGGTAGTGGCAGCATAGTTCCTCTCCTTGAGATTAAGCAGGTAGCTTAGCATCCCTTGGCGGTTAAAGCCAGCCCATGAGGCAGGGGAGCCACCCTTGGCAGCTTCTTCACCAACAAAATTTGCCAGTTGATTGAGGTCGTTACGATAAGCATCTATCGTGTTTCCAGAGAAGCCTTTTTCTACCGTAAGATAGGTTAGAAAACTTTCAATATCCTCTTTCACCGCATCTCCTTCAGTTTTTATATATTTTAACATAACTGATAAACATAATAAACAGATTCACGATGAATCTCATGTATAACCAGCCAATTTATGGATAGCGGGCAGTAACAGGCGGCATTGCCTTGGGTACCTGAAACGCTTCCAATATAATCTTTAACGACTGGCGTGTGTCGTAGTAGGCGAAACCACCATCAGAGAACCCCCCACCCATCAAGGTGGGGAAGCCCTCCTGGTTCATTATCTGTGTCGTCTTATTGATATCATCAACGATGAAGGCAATGTGGTGGAGTCCTTCGCCATGCTCAGCCATGAAATCGCTGTAGACATTGTCTCCCGATATAGGTTGAGCCAGCTCTAGTTGTACCGGTCCTACCATGGTCAGGGCAAGCCAATAGGTAAAGTTCCCGGCTTTACCATGGTAATTTCGGTCATAAAGTATCGGCGGTTTCACCTCATAGATCTCCCACGGGCCGATGCCTAAGATATTCCAGTGGTTCTCAGCCACCTTGGGCACATCACGAACGGCAATAGCTACCTGGTCTATATTTTTAACCTTAATTTTGGCTGGGCTGGTTTCTTCTGATTCTGGATAGCGAGTAACTTTACCGACCTTAGTCTTAGGTTCACGAGCCAGTTCCCAGATAGTATGGAGGGGTTTAATATCGACGTAACTGTAGGCACCGGTATCCCCAGAATGTCCACCCTGCATGTCGGGGAAGCCTTGTTTAGCCAGTATTTGGGCAACCCGGTCAACATCTTCAACCGGGAGTTGTAGGTGATGGAGCCCCTCTCCATGCTCCTCCAGAAAATCTCCATAGATGGACGGCCCATCAACAGGTTGGACCAACTCCAGCTGCATTGCTCCTACCTGAGCAAAGCCTATCCTTTCCCTCGCCAAAGCCGGTTTACCATAGTATTTGCGGTCACGGACTAAGGGGTACTCCCAGTCATAGATCTCCCACGGGCCGATGCCTAAGATATTCCAGTAGTTTTCAGCCACCTTGGGCACATCATGAACCGCAATAGCTACCTGAGTTATACGTTTAGTCTTAACTTTGGCTGGACTTACCTGTGCCACGTTTCATGTCCCCCTTTTATTAAAATCAGTGATGCCTCCATTTTAATGACTAAGCCATCTTTGTCAAGCCGTAGCTATAAGAGGTTGTTTAGCAACCTATCCCCCCAGCCCCCCTTATGCAAGGACTTCATCTACCTCTTTCAGGGAAGGGGGAGTGGAGATTGGAGAGGGGCTATGCCCCTCTCTAAAATCTCTTCCCCCGTGATAGGAATATATATCCGTATTACGGAGAGTCAAAGGGAGGCGAAGCCTCTCTTATATAACCAATTCCCCCCTCTCCTTAAGAAGGAGAGGGGGATAAATGGGGTGAGGTTAATAAACAATCTCACCTATAAGCCGTGAGGGGCGGGGTGTTTGACACCACCCAAAGCCAGTTTTACAATTCAGTGAAGA
>CAYQQD010000003.1:0-12646 GCA_964419575.1 uncultured Dehalococcoidales bacterium
GCGGTGGAATCCTCTGCAAGCGATAAGAATTGCCAAGTTTCGCAGGTGTTTGACTTATGATTGTGTAGCGTTAGCGTTTATGACACAAATTAGCAATGGACACTTTGGCTGGCCGGGCTCGTGTTGTCAAGCTTCCTCGGGCTTCTGTTGTGCTCTCTTCTAGCTTCTAGTGTTTTCTGCTTCCGTAAATCGTCAGCTAAATGGCACAGTTTTGAGAGCCAGAGAAGGCGGTGTTTTGCAGAAATCTGACACTAAAGATCAAAACAAGGATACAACTATTAACCAGCAGGGTTAATTTAAGACATAGGTAATTTTACGGGCGGAAAGATGTAGGTCGAGGAAAGATTGTTAGTACTTTTAATTGCCTTATAATTATTGTTACCGAACCTAGTATTGTTGCCTTAGAAAAATGATACCAAACGAGGAGAGGATACACGAGATTTCATAGGGCAAATGAACCTTGACGAGAAGTGAAAAGAGTCGCATAATTATAAATCGATAATATAAAAGTTAGGAGGGAGACATAATGACTACAGCCCGTGAAGTATTTGAAGAGCAGTACATTTCCAGAACAAAAAGATCGAAGAAGATGTATGAAGAGGCAAAGCACTACCTAGCCGGCGGGGTTCCAGGCGGCGCCAGATACAGGAGGCCCTATCCATTGTATATGAAAGAGGCCAGGGGATCAAAATTCTGGGATGTTGACGGAAATGAATATATTGACATTCTTTGCGCTGCTGGGGCGGCTATTTTGGGGCATTCACCTCCCTCAGTTATGGATGCAGTAAAGCAACAACTTGACCGTGGAACTATTATCCAGGTTACAAGTGAGTTTGTGGTTGAACTTGCTAAGAAAATAACACATCACATGCCCGGTATGGAACTAATTAGATTCGTCGGCTCGGGTTCTGAGGGAGTTCATATTGCGCTGCGAGCAGCCCGAGCCTATACTGGAAGGGAAAAGTATGCTAAGTTTGAGGGCTGCTACCACGGTCAATTGGACAACGAGTTGATAAGTGGTACCGTTTTGGGAGGTTCAGAGGATAAACCTGAGTCTGTTCCCGGGTGTGCCGGCATTTCCAAAAGTATTCTTAACGACACTATTATCTTACCTTGGAACAATGCTGAAACATCCGTAGCATTAATTAAAAAGCACGCTAAAGAATTGGCAGCAGTGATTATTGAGCCTGTGGGAGGCATATACTTAGGAGGTATGCCAACCGAGAAGTCCTTTGCTGAAGCGTTGAGGAAGGTAACCGAGCAGGAGGGCATCGTTTTGATATTTGATGAGGTAATCACTGGCTTCAGGCTTGGACTCAGTGGAAGTTACTCGGTATTAGGAGTCATTCCCGACCTACGCGTTCTGGGGAAAGTGATAGGCGGTGGTTTCCCTGTAGGCGCCTACGGAGGACGAAAGGATATTATGGAAAAGGTTGTTACCCCACCTGGGCCTGCCGAAGCTAAAGAGGTAGCGAAACAAAAGATATTTTCATCGGGGACCTTCTCAGGCAATCCTGTTTCAGTGGCCGCTGGAGTGGCTACGTTAAGGGAGCTGGAGAAGCCCGGTTTCTATGAGCGTATTGATGCTTGTGGAGAACGCATACGAAGTGGTTTGAGGAAGATGGCGATGGATATAGGGCTCCAAATTCAAGTAGTCGGGCTCAGGTCGCTATTTAGTGTACACTTTAGCCGCCGTCCGGTGAGGAACATACGTGACATACTCAACAGCGATAGAGAAACGGCAGGCGCTTTTTACATGGGATTGGTTGCCAATGGTGTTTATGTACCAGAGCATCACGTAGCATTTACATCTGGAGCACATAGTGATGCAGATATAGACAAGATTCTAGAAGTTTCAGAAATGGTGCTTAGGGAAATAAAAAGGCGTCAGGCTTGAATTAACAAATTTAAAATAACGAAATATAAAGCACAATGGTACATACCTAGGCAACCACGATGTGAATTACATTGACAGTTCTTGGTGATCATTCGGTTGGAAGTGAGTTTACGCAGTGTGAGTAGAAACTCTCACTGTTTCAGGCGAAATATCTATATGTAGCATTCAACAGAGCACCCTTTGGGATTGTGTCTATTCTACACAATCCCCATGCTCCCCCAGAGAATTGCCACACAATATTTGCATTACCTAATTTTGATTGTTTAGCTGTCACTAAGGTCTAGTTTTACTGGGTTAGCCACCCTCCATCTACAAACAAAGTGTGGCCATTCACGTAATCAGCTTCATCTGAAGCCAGATATGCAGCTGCCGCAGCAATTTCCTCTGGCTGGGCTACTCTACCATATGGGGTCCTATCGAGATAGAGACGAGCCCTTTCTGGTCTATCGAGGTCAGGTCTCATCAGCGGGGTATCAGTGGGGCCCGGCCCAATAGCATTGACGTTGATTTTTTTCGGTGCTAGGTCAAACGCCATTTGCCTTGTCATGTTAATTATGCCACCTTTGGCGGCACAGTATGCAGTTGCTTCATAAAAACCTACCGCGCCGAATGTAGAAGCGAGGTTGATAACCTTACCCTTTCCCTGCTTGAGCATATAGGGCAATGCACGCTGGGTACAAAAGAAAGTCCCCTTTAACATAACGTCGATCATAGTGTCCCACTGAGCTTCGGTCAATTCCAATATTGGAGCCTTTATGTATACACCGGCATTGTTAACCAGAATGTCAATCTTGCCAAACTTGTCGATTGTTGAAGCAACCATTTTATCAATATCTGACAGCTTTGACACATCAATTATCTGCCAAGCTGACTTGCGACCCATTTTCTGAATGTCTTTGGCTGTGTTCTTGACCACGTCTGAGATGTCACAGCAAAATACGTCTGCTCCTTCCTGAGCAAATCTCAGTGCGATAGCTCGACCGATTCCAGTCGCACATCCGGTAACAATAGCCACCTTACCTTGCAATTTCATTTTTACCTCCTTCTACTTTTTAGAAATTCTCGCTAGCAAAGAAGCGTAGATTTCCTTTGCCAGCACTCTTATGAGATGCGCTTAATACTATCCAGACGAAAGATAGCTTCTTCAACTTGATATTTATAGCGTCCCGCCTCCACTTCCCTTCGTATTTCCTCGTACTCCTCCTTATTAATGGGGACATATCTATGGCGGTCACTAACCTTAGTAAGAACCGGGCTATCGGCGAATACGGGATCCCGTTGCATTGGGTCATACAAGTCAAGCGGTGTCCGCCCAATTAATTGGTAACCACCCGGGCTATTCACTGGATAAGCCGATGTTAACTGCCCAGCCAGACAGATAATACGTTCGGGAGTCCACTTCCTCGGTCGTGGGTATTTTGGTGCAGTCAACACAAGGCTAGGGTTGAGAGGTACCGCCTGATAGCAACCAGGAGTGAAGCCGACCGCGCCAACCCAGTGAAGTGTCCCCGAGTGGACTTCAATAACTTTTTCAACAGTTATCTTGTTTCTCTCAGCAATAAACTCCATATTGTTCGGAGCCCCGTGTGCTTGGGCACACTCCTGGGACCAAGGATCGTTATACCAGATAGGTATAGTGAGGATTCTAGATGGTAGTTCGCTAAGCTCGCCAAGCTGCTTATCCGAGCGTTTAAGTTCGTCGACTAGTTCTTTATGGCTAATCATGAATGGGTTATATACGATCCCTAAGGAGCGATGAGTAGGTATTGTCTCGGTTACACCACCCAGACCTGCCTTCTTGATAGCTTCATTCAGAGCAATCACACGAAAGTTGAGCAAAAGGTTTAACTCATCCCCATATTCAACTATAACGTACACATCTCCAGCAGGCTTGAAAACAGGCTCTTTGTATATCACGGTTACTAACTACCTTCTCCTTAGTTATTGTAAAAACACCCTAACAAAATCCCTAACTTTTGCTTTTAGGCTTCGCCGGGCTAGAAGATCTTTTAAATGGGGCGATGGCGACCTTGGCTTTCTTCAACTCATCCCTAACCGCTTTCACGACATCAATAGCATTAGGAGTGTCACCATGTATACAGATACTCTCAGCTTCCATCCTAATATCCTTACCGTTTGTTGCTGTGACTGTTCCCTCAGCAATGAACTTTCTGACTTTCTTACGCGCTACTTCTGGGTCTAATGCGTGCTTTGCACGTTGCACCACCACAGCGCCATCCGGAGTATAATCCGTGTCGGCATTGACCTCACCGACTACTCTAAGTCCCATCTCCTTAGCTATCCTGGGGAATGCCTGACTTAAGGGAGCTGGGAAATAGACGGGAAGGCCAGGGTCTATTTTGAGTATCGCTTCAGCAACAACCCGTGAGAGCTGTTCATCAGTGGTTAACACAGAGTATAGTGCACCGTGCGGCTTTACATGATGCAATGTTAACCCGGCTGCCTCAACGAAGGCCTTCAATGCTCCTACCTGGTAAATGATGTAACTCCAAGCATCATCATCTGAAATTCGCATTACACGGCGTCCGAAACCCATAAGGTCAGGAAAGCCAGGATGCGCTCCAACCACGACACCATTGCGTTTGGCTAGCTCAACCGTTTTCCTCATAACACAAGGGTCTCCAGCATGAAACCCACAAGCAACGTTAGCAGTGGTAATGTACTTCATAATCTCTTCATCATTGCCTATTGTGTAGTTGCCGAAACCTTCACCCACATCACTATTCAAGTCAACCTCAATCATGATAGCTCCCCCCTTTCTACCTTATCTTAGACTTTTTGACTATGCTGTCTTCACTCAATATTTTCTCAGTCTCTCTCAGAATTTTAGTCGCCTCATCAACTGTAACTGCTCTGAATCTAGTTAGATCGCCTGCATTCATTTGCCCCACCCGCGACATGTCAGAGATAATCACAGTGGCTACCTTGGCATACCCGCCAAGACTAGGTCCCTCCACTGCTAAAACAATTGGCTCCAAGCCACCAGGCACCTGAATCCCACCCACAGGAATGGTATCGTCAACAATATTCGAAGGGTCGGAACCTGCCTGTTTCACCAAGTAATCTGGCCGAGGTTTAAAATTCAATTTTGGCCCAATAAATCTACAACCCATGCGGTCTGACGTTGAGGAAAATTGCCACTCGTAGGTGAGGAAAAGTTTGATTGCTTCTTCAGTAAATAAGTAGTCCTGGGGACCAAGCACGACCCTGATTTCCCATTTGTTGGTATACTGAGGTATCAACCTAGGCAACAATGTTCTGCCCTCGATTTCCTCAAGTGATAGTTTGGGGATACCTGTCTTTAGTATATCGCCCTTGGCAAGTGCTCTACCTTCTATGCCACCCACAGCGCCTCTAACGTAAGTAGCTTTACTACCCAGAAAAAGCGGCACCCCTACCCCCCCGGCAACACATAGATACGCTCTCGCCCCCGCTATAGGGCGTCCGAAGGAAATCGTGCTCCCCTTGCTTACTCTTACCGCCGTCCACATTGGAAAAGGCTTACCATTCAGTTTACAAGAAAGGTCGGCGCCAGTTACAGCTACTACCGTTGAATGCAACACCTTCAAAGTAGGTCCTAGAAGAAGAATTTCTAACCCTGCTTCTCCAGGCTCACCACCGACAAGGAAAGGTTTTCCGGCTCCGTTGCCCACTAGTAGATTCCCTGTCCGAAGGCTGAAGGAGTCCTGGGCTCCAGCAGTTGGCATGCCAATAGCAAGGTAGCCGGGACGTCCTAGGTCTTGAACTGTTGTCTGTAGTCCGCCTCCAATAACTTCAAAGGTTTCTCTGTCCATTTCCCAAATACCCCAGCTCAACGCTCCTTGCTCTATATTCTCTTATAAGGAATTAAGAGCGCGGTAATAATCACTCACAGTATCGATATCTATATAAATACTTTCGGAATTGACTGCTATCTCAAGGATGTCATTGGCATGCTTCTTAATTATCTCCCTTGCCCCTACATCACCCTCTAACTTCAGTAATTCCGCTTTATATTTAGCAGCAAAAATAACCGGGCGCCCTCTTCTACCATGGTATGCTGGAAAAACAATACCTTTATTATTGTCAATAAATTCCCCTATTAGCTTATTGATTATCCTGCTACTTATGAATGGTTGGTCAGCTAGCATGAGCATAATTGCATCTGCTTTATTATTAACTAGGTTCAATCCAGTTATTATGGATGTGCTCATCCCCCGTTTGTAGATTGGATTTACAGCAATCTTAACTGGTCTATCGGCTATAATCCGCGTCATCTCTTGAGACCTATAGCCCACTACCACAACAACCTCGCTTACCTTAGAGCTGAGCAGATTATCAATAGTCTGTTCCAGAACGGTGCTATTACCAAGGGGCATCAGCAACTTTGGCTTACCCATCCGCTTTGATTCACCAGCAGCTAGGACTATTGCTGATATCATAGCGCCCTTTTTTCTACAGATGACATTAACCATTATGTGTCCGATGAATCTTTATTATCTCAGCTAGGATACTGACGGCTATTTCCCCACACCCTTAATCATAACTACCATGTCACTTAGGTTTGTCATTTTTAGCCTTTTAGGATTTTATCCTGTTTTTGAAAGAACGGGATAATAATAAACATATCTTCTCAGGTAACTCATTGCGATTGTTGCTGGTCGTCTCCAGAATCAATGGCCTAGAGCCTAACCGAGCTGAAAAGGCTGAGAGGAGCTCTTTACGGATAACCAAAATAGAGTTTTTCACTTTCTCAGCCTTGATTAACTCCAATATTTCGACAAATCCACCTCCTCTAAGTTCTAGGTAGCCGATCTCATCTCCAAATAGAATATCGGAGGAGCTCCCTCTGTCTATCGCTCTAATCCCAAACTCAATAGCCTTTGGATTGAAAAAATATTTTGGCGTATGCGGTCCAAGATACACATTCTTGGTGCTGGCCAAGACTTCCTTTTCGCCAGACTGAATATCTTCTATGATAATGCTTTCGTCCACATCCTTATAGGTTAGAATGCCACCACAGGTATGCCCTTCATTTCGTAATATCTCAATGAGCTTCCGACAAACTGTCGTCTTGCCAATACCTATATCACCAGTAACAATAATAATCATGTGCCTGCATAAGTGCCTACCATGGTGATTACAGCAGCAACTGCCCAACAAGCAGTTATGATGGCAGCTGAAGTAGCATAGTAACGAAGTCTACTCACTAGCAACGGGGTTGTTTTTGCTTCTATTCTCTCTCCTATCATGTAGCCTAGAGGCAAGAATACGCCGCAGAAAACAGCCTGGACTACGCCCTGATTTGGGATGTATGCTCCAACTGTAGTTATAACGCGCTGATAGGCAGGGGCGTTCATCACGTAGATGGCAAAATAGACCCAGGCAGTAGCGCTGACAAAACCAGCTAAAACACCCGTCCCAACGCCAACGAGACTATTCTTAGCTGCTATCTTGTTCATCAAGAAGGCTGCGGCGATACCGAAAGCAAGAGACTCAAGAAAGATAGCCATAGCCGGGTTTATGATATGGATGCTTGCAGGTGGCCAACCGAAGAACACAACACTGAGCAGCTTAAATGCAGCAGCGACAGCTCCTATACCTGGTAGCATGCTTGGCTTTTTGTAGATAGCCAGTGCCGAGCCCATAATCGCCATGCCAATACTGGCCATAATAGCACCTTTATTTGGGAAGATAATCAGGTGTAAAAAACCGCCCAGAGTAGCCTCTATCATCCCCCAAATAGAGCCAAATACTACGACCCCGATGATTAGACGGACTACATCCCGTCGCTTGCCAAGTCCACTTTCACTATCTGCTATCATGTCGTTTACCTCCTAGCATTTGTTTACCCTCTCTTTCCTCACTTTTTTCTTTAGTAGTCGATGATGGATATCAAATCGCTAGGCTTGACTATCTGCTCAGCAGTAACCCCTATCTGGGTAATGGTGCCATCTACCGGAGCTAATATTGGGTGCTCCATTTTCATTGACTCTAGTATGCAGATTGTGTCTCCCTCCTTAACATAATCCCCGAGTTTGACCTCAACACTAATAACCTTACCCGCTATGGGAACTTCTACAGTTTCTTGCGCCAATTCAATATCCCTTTCCTTTACTCTTCCATTCTATATCTACTTCGCCAACCCAAGGTACTTGGCTTTAACCTCCTCATTGTCTCTAAGCTCCTCAGGTGTAGACTCATATACTATTACGCCCTTACTTATTATGTAGCAATAATCGGCCACGGCTAATGCCATGGGGAAATGCTGTTCCACCAATAGGATAGAAAAGCCGCTTGCCTTAAGCTGGCCAATAATGTGCCCAACCTCCCGAACAACCACGGGGGCCAACCCCTCTGAAGGCTCATCCATCAAAAGCAGATCGGGATTGGTCATTAAAGCCCGGCCAATGGCCAACATCTGCTGTTCCCCACCGCTAAGGCGCCTACTACTTAGTTTAGCTCGCTCCTTTAGAAGAGGAAAACGCGAATACACTGTATCTAAAGTCCAGGCTCCAGTTTTGCCCCTGGTCGTTGCTGCCATAGTCAGGTTTTCCTCTACGCTCAATGAAGGGAAAATATGCCGCCCTTGGGGAATCAAGCCCATACCCATCTGGACAATCTGGTAGGACTGGAGACCAGTGATGTCATTTCCCTTGAAACGCACCACGCCCCGGCGTGGTGGGGTAAAGCCAATAATTGAGCGAATAGTAGTTGTTTTGCCCATTCCATTGCGGCCTAAGAGAGCTACTACAGAGCCTTCCTTAACCTCTAGCGAAATGCCCTGGAGGATGTAGCTCTCCCCGTAGTAGGTGTGGATATCAACTAGCTCCAGCATTTCTTTCTCCCTCCATAGTCCCCATGTAGATTTCCTTAACTATTGGATTAGCCTGAATTTCCTTAGGCTCTCCGTCAGCTATAATCTCCCCATAGTGAAGTACCATAATCCGCTCAGCCACACCAAATACTAGGTCCATGTCATGAGCTACCAAGAGCACTGTAATATCTCTCCCCAGCTTATGAATCATTTTTATGATATCAGCGCTTTCGGCACCGGTCAGCCCACAACTGGGCTCATCCAGCAACAGCAGCCTTAGGTCTGAGAGTACAGTGGTAAGAGCGATTTCCAATCTCCGTTGTTCCCCATGAGATATATTCTTCACCAGCTCGTCTTTCTGTTCCCACAAAGCCGCTGTTTTTAGTGTCTCTTCAGCTTTAGCCATCAAATCCTCATAGCCAGTAATTGGACGAAGCATCTGATACCGGGAGGGTTTGGTCCCGTGAAGGGCTAACAAAGCATTTTCAAATACCGTAAGATTAAGGAAAAGGCTTGTTAGCTGAAAAGAGCGACCCTGGCCAGCGTGAGCACGTTGATGGGTAAGCATTTTAGTAATATCTTGTCCACAGAAATATATTCGCCCAGCTGTCGGGCGTAGCTGTCCATTGATCAGGTTAAACAGTGTGGTCTTCCCTGCCCCATTGGGACCAATAACCGCTAAGCGCTCACCAACTTCCACACTGAAGGAGATATTATTTACAGCATGAACGCCCCCGAACGATTTAGACAAATTCTCAACTCTTAGTATTTCCATAGCGCACCCTCACCTTTTCCCAAAGTCTAGCTAGGTAAACGCCGATTCCGGCTCGGGCAAACATAACTGACACAACAAAAATACCGCCCAGTATTAAGGGCCAGCGCGCCCGGATAGTTATACTGGCGAGGTATTCCACAAACGTTACTATCACAGCCCCTATAGCAGGCCCAAAAAGGGTTGTACTTCCACCTATGATTGACATGACCATCGGTAGGAAGGAAGTACCAACCGCGAAGTGTGAAGGGTCTATCATTGCATTATTCCAGGCAAACATCGCGCCGCCAACCCCGGAGAATCCTGCGCTGACAATAAGGGCAATATATTTGTAGCGCCAAGTATGATAACCCAGAGCTTGCATTCTGGGTTCGCTTTCACGAATGCCTACCAGAGCGTGCCCGAAAGGAGAATTTGTAATCCGATATAATAGAATGTAGCAGATGACAAAGCCTGTAAAGATAAAGTAATAGAAAGTAGTGCTGGTCAACTCAATCCCAGGGATTACGTCTGGATATACTATGCCGGGAATACCCCGCACAGCTATTTGCCCAGCAACACTGAGGACACCCATGAATTTCGTCTGCCAAGCAATGCTATAAAATAATTCACCGAACGCGAAGGTAAGTAATAGGAAGTACATCCCTGTTGAGCGCAGTACAATAGGGCCAAGGATAGCAGCCAGTAACATTGAAACCGCGACGGCAAGTGGCATGGCCATCCAAAAGGAGTAAATGTGTAAATGATATTGCAAGAGGGCAACAGCGTAACCCCCAGCTCCGAAGTAGACGCCGTGCCCTAGGGAAAGAAGCCCCGTATAGCCAAAGACAAGGTTATAACCCATGGCAAAGGTGGCGAAAGCTAAGCTTTTTGCCATCATAAGCTGAATGTCAGCGTGCGCGAAATGAGGAATTGTGAGAAGGATTAAACCGACGATTATGAAAGGAGCAAATTGACCCAGTCGTCCCTGCCATAAACGCCTAATCCCTTCCCATTTATCCTTCTCCATCTTCTATATTTTCCTCCCCAGAAGCCCGCTGGGCTTGGCAATCAAGATAATTATCATGACCAAAAACATGAAAAACATGGAAAGCTGCGGGAACAGGGCTCTGCCAAATGCATCTACAATACCTATTATAAGCGCTCCCGCTAGGGCTCCTTGTATAGAACCTATGCCGCCGACAATGATAATAATTAAGGCAAAGAGCAGGGTTTGGAGACCCTGATAGCTGTATACACCCCATAACTGAGCCCCAATTACACCAGCAAACCCGGCTATGAAGGCAGCTAAAAAGAAGATAAGCATAGACACCCGAGCCAGGTTTATGCCTAGTCCGGTTACCATTTCTCTGTCATCCATTCCTGCCCGTATTATGGCACCTACCCGGGTCTTATTTTGTAGCCACCATAAGAACACGGCTAACACTGTCCCAATAGCGATAACGATAATACGAGTCTTGGGGTACAGCAAGCCAGCGAGATTAAAGCTACCGGATAAAGCTGGGTCCCAAAATGGGACTTTAGCGTCTCCTCCCCAAACCCAGAGGCATATATTGGTTATGATGTAGACAAAGCCAAAGGTTAGCAGTACCTGCTCGTTCATTTGCTTGTAGAGGCGGCGTAAAAATGCCCGCTCTATAAACAATCCCACCAGCCCAGCAACAAGTCCGCCTATAAAAACGGCTAACCAGAAATTCAACCCAAGCCGTTGCGCTATCATCCAACCGAAATAGCCGCCGAGCATATACAATGCGCCGTGGGACAGGTTTATAATCCCCATCACCCCAACAATAATAGATAGCCCGGCGGCTATCAGAAATAAAATCATCCCGAAAGACAAGCCATTTAGCAGGCTTGTTGCAAAGAATTCCATCTCTCACTCAATCCCAGTTGCCCAGTACCAGCTGAGCCTTTTGCCAAGGGGAGGGGCGGGTTGGGAGGAATCCCAACCCGCCCCTCTTAACCAATCACTTAGTCGCTCGGTACGTAGGGGTCCTTCGTTGCCCTCTCATAAGTCTTAACTACCACTGGCAGAATCTCGTCGCCTACCTTTTGTATCTGGGCTATGTAGCAATTTGATAAGCCCTCACCAGTAGAGGTATAGTACAGAGGCCCCTGTGGTGTTTGGAATTCACGCTTGGTCATAGCAGCCCACATCGCATCAAACGAGTCATCACCACCAGTAATCTCCAGACCTTGTGCAAAGAGCATCATATCGGTGTAGGCGTTCTGCTGAATGACTGGCGTCTCGCCATACTTGGCTCTGAAAGCCGCAACAAAGGCATTGTTGATTGGGTCATCGCGTAGTGGCAGGTAGGTAGATTGGGCATACATGCCTACGACCACATCCTCAAGGTCTTTGTACTGCTGAGGAGTAAATACATCAACTATGAGTTCAAAGACTGGTGGCAGGTCACGCTTGACTTTTTCGTCCCTATACGCCATTAGACAACGGGCTGCATCCTCTCCGCTGGAAAGGAAGATACAGAGCACGTCAGCCGTATCCTTGGTTGGCATGGCAGCCATGTAGGGAGCAAAGTCCGGTGTACCTATCGGAGCCCATACCTGGTGAACCACCTTCCCGCCTTTCTCTTCAAACCCGTACACGGCGCCCGCTATGTAGTCGTGCCCACCTCCATAATCCGAGCCGAGAGTAGCCATGGTCCTATAACCCATATCCTCGTAAAGAAACCAGCCTGATGGTCTCTGTTGTCCAATACAGGTAGCTGGATATGCAATAAAGGTTCCGTAATCAGCTACGCAGTCAGTCGTTGAATTTATGTAGCCAACATACAAAACCTTATGTTGGTCGGCATAAGGTGCTACTGCTGATTGCTGGTCGCCCATCAGTGGTCCGATAATGATGTTCACGCCGTCGCTTTCATGCAACTTCTTGAACCTCTCCATAGCTGTGGTGGGACTGCTGCCGGAGTCTTCAAAGATGACTTCTACTGGCCTGCCGGCGATTGTGTGGTTAATCGTCTCCAGCGCCAAATCGATGCCTTGTTTGAACCTCGGACCCATATCGGCAATAGGACCGGTCAAGTCCACTAAGGAGCCTATCTTTATTGGCTCCGCCGGTGGAGCTACTGCAGGTGGAGCTCCTGGAACACAGCCTGATATAAGTAAAGCTGCGACTAGACATACGATACTAACTACT
>CAYQQD010000003.1:12746-24121 GCA_964419575.1 uncultured Dehalococcoidales bacterium
TGGAACACAGCCTGATATAAGTAAAGCTGCGACTAGACATACGATACTAACTACTAATAAAGACTTTTTACCTTTCACCTTTAACCTCCTGATAAAATTCGAGTCAGTTGAATATTTAGATTTATTATCTCATGCTTCACCCCCCTTTCCGCCGTATTCTGAATAATTGTTCCAGTCGCTCTTTCCTCACTGCTTGATTTTTGGTATATTATACTTCTCATCATCCACTTCTCTCTTTAGAACACCGATTTCCGATACTTAAATAATTTAACCTCTTCCACCCTGTTTACGCAAAACATGACCACAGAGCTTGCCATTATAAACGCCCTTTTGCACTACCGGGGTTCCGTTGATTATGACATATTCAATCCCCTCGGGATAATGAGCCGGGTCAAAGTACGTGCCTTTTTCACCCACAGTCGCTCCATTGAAAATTGTTATATCAGCAAAACAGCCTTCCCTTATCAAGCCTCTGTCAAGTATCCCAAATCTCTGCATACTGATAGAGGTCATCTTTCTCACCGCCTCTTCCATGGTAAAGAGCCCCAGTTCGCGGGAAAAATAACCCAATACCCTGGGGAAAGCACCATATGCTGCCGGATGGGCAACGCCTCGTCCCGTCAGTATTGCATCCGTGTTAATTGCCGCTCGGGGGTTCGCAATTAGCTTCCTAACGCCCTCATCTGTTTCCATATCCCCATCAAACCCAAAATATAGCGCCATAATCTGCCCCCGCTCTTGAATAATCAAATCAGCAGTCGCATCGAAGGGGGTCTTCCCCGCTTCCTTTGCTATTTCTGATAAAATCTTACCTTCTAGATACTTATTGGCATCGCTACCTACCCAGATAATAACAATGTTATTCCACCCAGACGACTTAGCAAAGCTATTAGGCCAGCCTCCAGGTAACCACGGAGGCCATCCAGGCTGGGCTTCCTCTACATCCTGTTCTATGCGCTTTCTGGTCTCTTTATCCTGCAGCCGCTCTATAAGCTTGTCCACTCCTCCTTCAAGTGACCAGGGTGGAAGAATAGCCATAATTGTAGTATTGGCAGCAGTGTACGGGATAATATCGTATGTTATATCCACGCCTCTGGCACGAGCTTCATCATGAAGAGCTATCAAGCGGTCGCGCAGTGCCCAATAGTCCCTTCCATAAGTCTCCAGATGAGAATGTTCTACAGCGATGCCATTCGCTTCGCCTACCTTGATAATCTCTCTGGTTGCCGCTAATAGAACTTCACTTTCGCCGCGAATATGACACGTAAAGACACCCCCGAACTCTTTGAGTGGCTTACAGATAGCAATTAATTCTTCCGTATCGGAATAGCTTCCTGGTGGATAAATCAACCCAGCAGAAAGGCCAAAGGCTCCTTGCTCCATGGCTTGCCTTGCAAGCTTGGCCATCTCTTCCTTCTCTGTGCTTGTAGCCGGGCCACTATCAAACCCCTTGACATAGATGCGTATTGCCCCGTGTGACACTAATGGCACAATATTGAAAGCTACACCCTGTTTTTCAATATAATCGAGATAACCTTTCATATCACGCCATTCCCATGTCAGCTCCCCACCTTGTATAAAACCGGTATATTTCTTTAAAAGCTCAAGAGTTTTCAGATTTATTGGTGCCGGAGAATAGCCGCAGTTTCCGGTGACCAGTGTGGTTACACCCTGACGAATAAAAGGTTCCAGAATTTTAGTGTGGTTTTTAAGGGGCAGGATGAAATCTGCATGTGTGTGTATATCCACAAATCCAGGCGCAACAACAAGTCCTTTCGCATCAATCACTTGCTTAGCAGAACCACCATCAACAATTCCTATTTTTGCAATTTTGCCATCTTCTACTGCTACGTCGCCATAGAACCACGGATTAGCCGTGCCGTCCATGATTTTCCCATTTTTGATTAACAAATCAAACATCAACTTACTCCCTCAACTTTGGTTAGCAAATCCAGCATAATTTACTAAGCTTTACTACATCTCTCAGCGGCTAGCTTTATCAGCCTTCTAACCAATACCTTGCTAACCTCAGTTCGGTACCAAGCCGTTGAGCGTACAGAAGTTCTGGGAGAAACATCTTTTGTAACCTTTTGTGCAGCCGTTTCAATGAGTCCGTCGCTGAGAGCTTTGCCTTTTAAAGCTTCTTCGACTGTCCTTGCCCTAATCGGCTTGTCAGCTAAAGCACCCATCGCCACCTTGATGTCCTCACATTTCCCATCTTTTACAGCGATGTTTATAGCACAGCTTGCTTTAGCTAAATCTACAGAGCTCCTCTTCTTCTTATCGTATGCACTCCCATACTTGCCTTTTTGCTTTGGGAGTATCACTTCCACTAGAAGTTCCCTATCCAACACGTTTGTCCCAGGACCGGTGCAGAATTTCTCGATTGGCACCCTTCTCTCGCCTTTTGGTCCCACCAATTTAACCTCTGCACCGAAAGCCAGCAGGGGAGGGAAGGTGTCTCCGGAAGGTAGACTCTGGCAGATATTACCGCCGATTGTCGCCATGTTTCTGACTTCCCATGTACCAAACCCTGCCGCTGCTTCGTGCAAAGCAAGGTATTTCTTCTTGATAATATCAGATTCAACTAGCATCGATATGGTAGTAAGAGCCCCGATTTTTAATCCTTCGCGGTCCTCTCGGATATAGGTAAGCTCCGGTATATTCTTGATGTTAACCACACTTTCAGGAACTAGTTCTCTCTGCTTCATCATGGGCACTACGTCAGTGCCACCAGCCAGTACCACTGCTTTAGCATCTTTTGACAGAAGCGACACCGCTTCTGATACTGTATTGGGGGAAAAGTATCGGAATTCCTTAATCGTTTTGGTTATTTTGTCTGGATAGCTCATTTCCCCCCCCTCCTTTAATAGTTTCCAGGATTCGTTCTGGCGTCATTGGAATAGTCTTAAGCCTGACTCCGATGGCGTTGTAGATAGCAGTAGCCATAACCGACGGCCCCGCCCAATGCCCGAGTTCCCCAACGCCAATCGCACCATAGGGAGTTCCCTCGTGGGGCGCACGCTCCGTGTATTCTTCGACTATGACATTCTCAATCACATCGGGTATATCCTTAGCGCGCGGAACCTTTAAATTGGCATAGCTTGCGTGTAGATATGCCTTTTTCTCTTCGTCATAATTAAACTCTTCTTGCAAAGCATACCCCAAAGCCTGTACGGCGCCACTGATATATTGGTTCTTTACAATCCCAGGATTTATCATCCTGCCCGGGCAATTTCCTGTCACTAATTTTATTACCTTCACCTCTCCTGTTTCAGTGTCAACCTCAACCTCCGCAGCTTGAACCATAGCGTTACGCACTTTGCGCCCCGGGGTAGACTCGGGGAACTGACTACCTGGGGGACCTGTAGCACTAGCGCATATTACTTGGGTGAGAAGCTCAGGAATAGGTATTGCTTTTTGCTCATTGCCCTTTACAAAAGCCTTTTTCCCATAAACTTCTACCTCTTCTGGCTTTACACCTAACTTGGGAGCAGCAAGCAATCGAACTTCTTGTTTTACCTTTTCAAGAGCCATCAGGAGAAGATGTCCACCCGTAGTTAACGATGAGCTGCCTCTCATTCCAAAAAGGTCCCACTGCCCGGTATTCGTATCTCCAGCGAATATGTTAACATCTTCGTAAGCAATCCCCATTGACTCGGCAACCAGCTGACACTGCGTCGTCCAGGGTGACTGACCCGCGCTCTGACTACTGGATAGGATATTAACTGACCCATCCGGATTCAGGCTTACTGCCTGAGATCTGTAGCCGTCAAAGGCAAAACCACCATCATAGCCGGAGTATACAATACCTAAGCCTCTTCTCTTGGACCCACTGACGGCTATTGGTTTCCCCCAGCCCTTCCATCTGCTCCAGTCTATCTTTTCCATGACCTGCCGCATTATCGTCCGGGAAGGGTAACTCTCCAGTATCGCTCTAGGATACGCGGGGGTATTGGCTACCCATGGTTCGGGGGGACTCATATCACCGCTCTCTGCCATGTTTTTAAACCGTATCTCAGTAGGACTCGTGCCTAATTTTTCAGCGATTGCATCAATAACCTGTTCTGTAGCAAAATTTGAGCCAGGTAGCTGGACTGAACGGTAGGGTTGACTGGTGAAATGATTGGTGTGTACATCCCAACCTTCCCATCTCGCATTCCTGCAATTGTAAGAGCAGCAAGGATATCCTCCCCAAAACGCGGTGATACCACAGAAGTTGCCATAACCGCCAAGGTCAGCATAAGCCTTGAAGTATATTGCAGTAAGAGTTCCGTCCTTTTTGGCACCCATTTTCACATATATGGTAGCCATGAAGCGCTTAGCCTGAACAAGCGCTTCTTCTCTGGTCATCACGTACTTTGTTACTTTCCCGCCAGCCATTCTGGATAGCAGTGCGGTAATTGGTTGAATTCTGTTCGTATACTTGCCTCCAAAACCTCCACCTACCCATTGTGAGACGACCCTGACTTTGCTTTCAGGAATTCCTAAAGCATACGCAACGCCTTTGCGCACCTCAGTAGGCGTTTGAGTACAAGCCCAAAGAGTCAGGGCGTCACCTTGCCAGCTAGCCACGCAGGCGTAAGGCTCCAAAGCAGAATGTACCTGCGACCCAACCTTAAACTTATCTTCAACTATAACATCTGCCTCGGCGAATCCTTTCTCAATATTCCCCCACTCCATTAGCGTAGGCGCGTTGATGCCTTTCTCTACGAGTTCCACCCCATACTGGGGTCCATAGACATTGCCCTCGGGATATATCTTGGGTGCATCCTCTTTTGCTGCTTCTTCGGGGTCAAAAACCGCTGGGAGTACCTCATACTCTACCTTTATCAACTCCAAAGCCTTCTCGGCTATGGCTCTGGTTCTGGCTGCGACCGCCGCTACTTCATCGCCCACGTGGCGTAAGTGCTGGTCAAGGACATAAAGAGCTCTCTGGTTAGCCCGTGGCATCAGACGCTTTGGCACGTCTTTGTAGGTTAATATTGCCTCCACTCCTTCCAACTTCTCCGCCTCGCTTGTGTCAATACTCTTTATCATAGCATGCGGGTGGGGACTGCCTAAGACCTTCACATGTAGCTCAGCAGGCATATCATCTACAAATTTTGCCTTCCCGGTAACTAATTCCTCTGAGCCCCTTATTGGGATGGATCTACCGACAACCTTTAGTTCCTTAGCCATTGTTTTCATTGCCCTCCCTTCCTCATTTTCTCGGCCGCAGCTGATATGGATTTGATTATGCTTACATAACCAGTACATCGGCATATATGGCCATTAATCGCTTCCATTATCTCCTCTTGGGCAGGTGTTGGGTTATTATCGAGCAGTGCCTTAGCTGCCAGAATTATTCCCGGCGTACAAAAGCCGCATTGTACCGCATGATTTTCTATGAATGCTTTTTGAATTGGATGTAGCTCACCGGTTTTTGGGTTTGCCAGACCTTCTATGGTTAGGATGTCTTTTCCTTCACATTCAATGGCCAAAAGCAGGCACGACAACAAGGGCTTTCCGTCCACCAAAACTGTACAGGCACCACAATCTCCAGCACTACACCCGTTCTTTGCACCGGTCAGGCCCAGCTTTTCCCTCAAAACATCCAATAAGGTTTCATTGGGATAACCTTCTACCTCATACTCCCTGCTGTTTACTGTGAGTCGCACAACTTTCCCACCAACTATTGCTTTCATAGTTATCCCCCTCCTTTTCTGCCATTCTAAATGTAGTAGTCTCCCCGCCTGAATTATTTAATTTAACCGTCTTTCTAATAGGGCTGTTTAATCTTTATCAGGGCCCATATGAAATCTTTCTTTGGGCAGTCCCGGCACTTCTGAGCCATCAATTATTATCTGTTCTTCGCCGACAACAGCTATCGCTTCAACTTCAAACAGAAAGTGGGGATGCCATAACTGAATTACCTCACAAGCAGTCATTGCCGGTACGTGGTCGCCAAAATACTTTTCAAATGCGGGCATTATCTTGGTCATATACCAAAGATGCCGGCAAAAGAAGTTCAGTTTGACTACGTCCTGCATGCTAGCGCCAGCCACCTCCAGCACATTCTTCATATTCTCAAAGATCATCTCAATTTGACCAAGAAAATCTCGCTTATGACAGATGTTATGTTCCCTATCCCTGGCTACTTGACCAGCTACATAAATGGTATTGCCTACCTTAACGGCATGAGCATATCCCAGCCTTTGTCTACATGGTGCTAGTTTGTCCGAATAGATGATCTTTTTCTTACTCACGTTTTACCTCCTTAATGTATTTTATAAACTTCCAGCGCCCTTAAAGAGAGGAGGGAAAGATGAAAAAATCCCCCGCATATCTAGCGGGTCGGACTGATTCCCCGCCTGCACTCTAGTTTCACATCTCTCCCGCCTTAAAAAGAAGATGGCTCAGAGACCCCAAATAGGGGTATACCTCTGAGCCATTTTCTTTAGGATCACTTTAGATTGAGAACAATTACGCATTACTGTCCTCATTCAACAGAAAGACCTGTTGCCGCAGATCTTTCCTATTTAATCACTTTCACTATTTCTTCTCGCTCAATCTTTTTCTCTATAACATCCCCCATCTATCTGCTGAGCGTTTTTTCCTGCTCAATGGCTTTAATATACGCCCTGGGAACGATGCTAGGCTTCATCTTGAAACTCTTTGATTCCCTAGCCTCATCCTTCAAGCAAGTCTCCTAGTACCTATATGCTACTATGCTACCACTAAATAATATTTTAGTGTATGCTACCACTAAATAATATTTTAGTCAATAACTTGTACTCGTTCATCGTTCATATGATTGGTGACACATCCTCCTTTCTTTTGTAGTCTTTACGCTTTTGTAGAAATTTGAGTGGTGTTAGGTAACCAAGGGCTTGATAAGGTCTTATTGTATTATATACCCTTTCCCATTGTAATAACTCATCTTTTGGCTCACAAAGGTCAAACGACACCCTGATTTTACTATTTTCAAAATGGCATATTAATATTATCTTTCTGTTCACCCATAGAACAGTTTGCGAGATGGACTTACAAGGCCAACACGGGTTACGAGTAAATTTAGTAGCAAAAGGATATCCCCTGCTTGACCGGGGGGGCATAGCCATATATAATTTTCTCAGGTGGGCCAAAAAATAACCAATTTTTGAACGCAACCATGACTCAGAAAGAAGTTGACACGGCGGTAAAGGCGGTTGACGATGTCATGACTGAGCTTACGCCCACCATCGAGGACATTTGGCCTGAGTTGATTGGGCAAGAACCCTCGGTATAATCGAAGCTAGGCGGATACTCATAACTATGTAGACTAAAGGCCAATACTCGGAAATCCCGGTTGGCTTCCCTTATGTTCGAGTGGTCGAGCAAATACGACAGAAAGGCTGGTGATGTTAATGGTATCTGAAAAGCAACAAGGCAGAGTTTCACAGGGTGTAGTAACAAATCCGTTTGTGATGGTGCAACAGCAAATTGATGCTATTTGTGAAAGAATAAGCGTTAGTGAAACATGCCGTTTAAGACTCAGGGAATGTGAGCGGGAACTCGTCGTCCATTTTCCTGTAAAAATGGATGACGGCGAGGTCAAAGTATTTACCGGTTACCGGATTCAGCATAATGACAGCCGAGGACCAAGCAAGGGTGGTATTCGTTACCATCCAGATGTTACTCTGGATGAAACCAGAGCTTTAGCCGCTTTGATGACATTGAAAGCGGCTGTTGTCAATATACCCTATGGTGGAGCCAAGGGAGCTGTTGCCTGTGATCCAAAGGTCATGTCCCAAGGTGAGTTAGAAAGATTAACCCGGCGCTATGCCAGCGAGATCTCACTCTTGATCAGTCCAGAAAAGGATATCCCTGCCCCTGACGTTGGCACAAACCCTCAAGTGATGGCCTGGATTATGGATACTTACAGCATGAATAAAGGCTATTCAGTGCTAGGTGTGGTCACAGGTAAACCTATTGAGCTAGGTGGTAGTAGGGGTAGGTTTGAGGCAACAGGTCGAGGTTGTAAGATTTGCGCCCAACTAGCTGGTAAACATCTAGGTATAGGTCTCCAGGATGCTAGTGTGGCAGTTCAGGGCCTTGGCAATGTTGGAGCCACAGTGGCTAAATTGCTAGCCAAAGAGGGCAGCCGAATCATAGGAGTAAGCGATTCCAAGGGTGGTATTTACAATCCGAACGGCATCAATGTGGAAAACGCGCTCCGCCATAAGAAGGAGGTAGGTTCAGTAGTTGGTTTCAAGGATGCTGAAAATATAACCAATGCGGAACTCTTGGAACTTGACTGTGACATACTGATACCAGCCGCTCTTGAAAATCAGATACATGAAGGCAATGCCACTTCTGTCAAAGCAAGGATGATTGTAGAAGGTGCCAATGGGCCAACTACCTATGAAGCTGCTAAGATTCTTGGTGACAAAGAAATATTTGTTGTACCTGACATATTAGCTAACGCAGGTGGGGTGGTAGTATCTTACTTTGAGTGGGTACAGGGTCTGCAATCTTTCTTCTGGGATGAAGATGAAGTAAACCATAAACTGCAAGCGGTGATGGATAATGCCTTTCATGAAGTGCTGGCACTTAGTCAGCGTGAAAAAGTTGATATGAGAAATGCTGCCTATATGCTGGCAATAAAGCGAATAACAGATACCATGAAAGCTAGGGGAATATTCCCATAATTAAACGGAAATAAACTCCGTGGGTTTAGTTTGTCATCGAAACATTACGAGTAAAATTATGAAAAAGCCAGACAGTTCCTTACCCATGAGATCACCTGAAGAGGAACTCAAACATTTTAAAGCGGCCGTAAGAAGTGTTATGATTGCTGCTTCTAAGACTCTTGCCCATATAGAATTGCTTTCTCACGGAGCCGGAATAGAAGAAATCTCTCTATTGGATCATTATTTAGATTATACACAAAGACTATGTGAAAGTGAAACAGGTGGCCAAAAAGGGCGATCAACTACACCGGGCGGGCTCTGCCAGGGTAAACTTAGGTGCCAAGGGGCTTTTACTTTCCCATTGACTTAAATCTCCCTCCTGGTGTGGGCAGCATATACCAGACAGAGCTGGGAGGAACAAGCTAACAACAACCGACTTCCAGAATATTTGCTCACTTGTGCCAGGGAAGCAAAGAAGTTAGGCGCCGTAGTTCCAATAGAATACATACTCTATGATACGGTTACGGGTGAGCATCTGGAACGTCCCGACATGATGCGCCTTCGGAGGCTGCTAGCTGAGCGGCGCACCTCAGGAGTAATCTTTCCAGCGCTTGACCGCTTGTCCCGTGAGCCGTTACATCAGCAAATCTTCGAAGTAGAAGCAGCCCATTATGCAATTCAGATTTATCACGCTGATGTACCCAATGGCAATGACCCAATAGCCAGTTTACGAGGACAATCCTGGCTCATGCTGCCAAACTGATAAAGCTGGCCAACCGCCGAAACAATCGAGGCGGCAATATCGGGCGGGTAGTGAGTGGAAATGTACCTGCCAGTAAACCGTCTTATGGTTATACCTATCGCGCTGAATATCAGGGATTAGAACATGGCAAGCGGAAACTAATCAGGGCTTGGTGGGAGATAAATGTCCTTGATACTGATGGAACTCCAAAATGGGGGGCCGAGGCGCGGGTTGTTGTACACACCTTCCACTGGATTGGTCACGAAGGAAGAAGTACCTTCTGGGTCGCCGAAGAGCTTAACCGACTGGGCATCAAGCCCCGGTATGCCGAGAAATGGTCTCCGGCTCTAATCGGTTTCATTTGTAAAAACAATGCGTACACGGGAAAGCATGCTTACAATAAAGCGTGTTACGTTACTAATCCTGAACGGCCGTTAACAGATATAACCGCCGAGATAAAGCGTACCCTCCGCAAGGCTAAACCCGAAGATGACTGGGCACACTTTGATGTCCCGGCATTAGTATCCGAGGAGCTGTGGCGGCGGGCACGGCGTGAGAGGCGTGCCATTAGCCCTGAGGAGATCGAGAAGCTGACGGAAAGATACCTGGCCCGTCTTCCCTACAAAGTTACCAGTTGTCGCTTCCACTCCTTTGTCGTCTACTTCTCCAATCTGCAACGTTTGGGCTGGGTGGAATTCACCGGCAGGGAAGAACCTTCAGAGCCTAGTTTGTTCCTCAGACTACATAAATACGCTTAACAGGCTAATCAAGGTTCAGTACGACACGAGCGAACTTGATGCGTGGGTCAGTACATTACCCTACTTGCCTCCCCTACCCGCAGAACTTACACCTGAAAATATAGAACGGATGGTAGAAATGGCTGGAGAGCTTTACTCACTAATCTATAACTTACCACCATTACCATCGTTCCCACCACCCCCACCTGGAGTACGAGAAATCGAAGAAGCGAGACAAACTCTTCTGGAAGTCTTTGAATTTGTTGGAGAACTGCCTAATTTACCAGATCTCCTTAGTGGTGCTCAAAGCCTAGACGAGCTAAGGTCTCGTATTAACACCTATTTTAGCGATGTTCAGAACACTACATCGAGTGCTGGGAATCTAATGCAAGAAGTCAAAGATGTTGTAGGTTCACGCTGAATCTCACGACAGTCAGACTTGACTCATAAGCAGGTATCGGTGATGACAAGAGGAGAATATCCTAATTTCGGGCACTTAGGCAGTGCAGTTCAATTAAATGAACCATGACTGAAATCTGGCTGAAAAAAGCGTTGAAAACCGAAGTTTGATTATCCTTCCCATAGGTATTGGATGTCCACCCCATCGGTGTTGCCAAGTGTAAGTAATGTGATATCCTATGCTTCGAATGAGGCCTTTGTTTAAACCCCAGGTACTAGCTGTAACGCAACATTGCATCGGTTTGTTTAGCAGGTACTCCGGAAGCCGTCTTGCATACACATAGGCTATCGCTCATGCCCATCAGTCCAACCGGTTTCCAGTTTCCGTCCAGCAGTCCAAGCTTTGTAGCCCCTTTTACTTATGAATGTTATAACAGTTATAACAACCTCAACACTCTGTTATAACAATGTCAAGTTATGATTTTGTCCAACTCACGCCTAACAACTGTTATAGGAGCGCGAAGCTAACAATCTGTTATAACAGTTGTTATAATAGCCTGAAGCCACTAATAGAAGGCTTTACGCAGAGCCAGGTCTGCGTAAAGCCTCCACTGTTAAAACAGAGCAGATTGATTGTGTTATAACAACACCTTAACACCAGACTCAAATCATATAACAATAACAGCGTTATAACGCCTGTTATAACTGTTATGTTATAAGAATTCGACTGTTGAACTGAACTTGGACTTTTCTTGGACTGCTAGGCATAAGAGATGCGAGCGGTTACTGGTTATGACCAGTAAAGTAGCCCTTTCTCCCGCCGCAGCCCCCTTCAGTTATAAC
>CAYQQD010000004.1:0-23949 GCA_964419575.1 uncultured Dehalococcoidales bacterium
CACAATACATTGCAGGGATAGGTTTTTTTAGCTATAATGTTTATGCTTTGTGGTGAGTGTTGCCCAGTGGTTTAAGGCGCCAGGTTGTGGCCCTGGAGATCGAGGGTTCGAATCCCTCCACTCACCCCATTAATTTAGCGCCTATAGCTCAGCGGATAGAGCATCGGTCTTCGGAACCGAGGGTCGTGGGTTCGAATCCCTCTAGGCGCGTATCTGAATTTCCCATTGTTGCCGACATTTTGCCAGCGTTTTCTGCTAGCCAGGGCTTAAGGAGCTTATCAAACCGCTCAGCGCAGACTTACCCATACCGGGCAAAAGATGGTTTATAAATATCAAGCGTAATCCCAGTTTAATCTATGGAAAACAGGACCGAGAGTCAGGCGTGGCTCTTGATAAAAAACCGATTGTCATTTATAGTCATGTCAAGAAACAAACAAAAAAGTCTTAAAGAGGGTTAGATGAATCAAAAAACGGTAAGAGATGTTGATATCAGAGGTAAGCGGGTTTTGGTTAGGGTTGATTTCAATGTCCCTATCGACCCCGAAACTGGTGCTATTGCCGATGACACTCGTATTCGGGCCGTTTTGCCTACTCTCAACTATTTGCTAGACAGAAGAGCGAGACCTATTTTGTGTTCGCATCTAGGGCGCCCAAAAGGTAAGGAGCCAAGGCTAAGTTTGGCACCAGTAGCCAAGTGCCTTTCTCAGCTCCTTAACCTACCGGTAAAGATGGCTGAGGATTGTACCGGACTAAAAGTTGAGGAGGCAACCCGAAGCTTGGCTGAAGGCCAGGTTTTACTACTGGAGAATATCCGTTTTTACCCCGGGGAGGAAAGGAATGAGCCAGCGTTTGCTCAGGCCTTGGCAAGGTTGGGCGATATCTTTGTTAACGATGCCTTCAGTGTATGTCATCGCTCTCATGCCTCCACTGTAGGTATCACTAAATATCTTCCCGCGGTGGCCGGCTTCCTGTTGGAAAAGGAGCTAGACACTATAACTCAGGCACTAGATAATCCCCGTCGCCCGTTTACTGCTGTTATCGGCGGGAAGAAAGTGAGCGATAAGATGGGGATTATAGAGAATATCCTCGATAAGGTTGATTCTCTGCTCATTGGTGGTGGGATGGGCTCTACGTTCTTGAAGTCTTTAAGGTATAACATGGGCCAATTTATGGTAGAAAAGGAAACGGTTGGGTTCGTGCAGAAGCTAGTAGATGACGCAGGACGAAAGGGGGTCCACCTTCTTCTTCCTATTGACGTAGTGGTTGCTGATAGGTTTGAGCCTCAAGGTAAATCCAAAACCGTTTCGATAGCTGATGTACCTAAAGGTTGGTATGTTATGGACATCGGACCGAGAACAATTGAAGTGTTTGTACCGAAGTTACGCAAATCACAAACGGTTATTTGGAATGGTCCGGTGGGTGTTTCTGAGCTTCCTAAATTTCAGAAGGGAACCAGAGCAATAGCTACAGCACTGGCCAGCTTGGGCGCTACCGCAACCACAATTGTTAGTGGTGGTTCCACCGCTGAAGCAGTACAAGAGATGGGCTTGGTGGACAAGCTAACCCATGTTTCTATTGGCGGTGGTGCCTCCCTCAGGCTTCTTGAGGGCAAAACCCTCCCCGGAGTAGCTTCGCTGATGGCTAAAGATTGAGACAGCTGCTTTTCAATGGCTAGCTTCTGACGACCGGGCTACGAGCCAGGCTGCTCTATTATTTGGACACCTGCTGGCAACTCAAACATGCTGTCAGGGATATCAACAAATTCTATGTTCTCATACTCGACTGTAGTCTTACCGGCGGTTGTCGTTACCTCCACCCTAATAGGGAATCCGTACTCTTGCCATATCCACGCTTTTGTTGCTGTTCCCTCGACAGTATATTCAACGACGAGGCAAACTTTTCCGTCTATGGTTTCGGTACCAACAACCGTTGGATTATAGTTTAAGATAGCCCCCGCCTCTTCTGTAGCCGATTTTGGAGCCTGGGCAAAATTCACTTTCATAGCTATGTTTTGCTCCGGCATATACACATACATGGTCTGCGCATCAATGTCCACCAGAATAACCTGAGTCTGTCCTTGCTGGGTCATTTCTGTTCTCATCTTGTTCTGCTTCACCCACATCTTCTGAGTCATCGTTGGCATCCCGGGACTGGTTATCACCATATCATATTTCACGGAGGCTATGCCTGCTGCCCGGCCCAGAATTTCGCCTAAGGTTTCACCAGGCGTTGGGGTAGGTGTTGGCGCCGGTGGTGCTGGCGTAGGTGGTGCTGGCGCTGGTGGTGCAGGTGGTGCTGGTGCCGATGGTGTTGTCGGTGGTATTTCTGGTTGAGCACAGCCAAAGCTACCTATCAGTAACCCTACAATCACCAATACACTTACTAGAACCCATGTACTTTTTCTTGCCATATGATACCTCCCTTCATATTATTCCCACCATGTTTGCAGCACCTTTACAGATTTATTGGCTGCATCCCACAACCGGTGGGAATTTCTCTGGTCATATCCTATCCCTGTTTCTCATAGAAGTCAATCCTTAGCAACTAGGGCTTCCTCCAAAACTCCAGTTTAATCGGCTCCCGCTCCAGCCGGTATAACTAAGCAACGGCAGTGTCAGTGTTTACACCGTCCGCTAACCAATCAGCCAAGACGTTTTCTCTGCCTAGCGGTTCAGCTCAACCGGCCCTATTCGCCAGAGAGCTATCTTCACCAAAGAACCTTATCTGGTCAAATTGTTGATTTATCCTGGAGAATATTAGCTGCCTGTTGTTCCTGAACCGCCTAGCTCGTTGTCGATTCTGCGCCCACTCATCAATTGAGGCGAGTATTATTAGATGAGGCTTACCACCGTGGGTTATTAACTTTCTTTCCAAGGGTATTCCCAATCGCTTCAGGCCTTCCTCAAAAGCGTGGTCTCGTGTCGGATCCCAGACCTCCCAGCCATCGAGGTAAACTTCGGCGACAATATGGTCTTGTTCTGCCGAGGGATCACCCATTTGACTGGCAAGCTCACTATCTTGTTTGGCTACCCATTTCCAAAGTGTGCCCTCGCTCTTAATCTTAAAAATCCTGTATCTTGCTGGGATGCCTAACCACCGCAACATAGCTATTAGGAGGTTAGTTTTTCCTAAGCACATACCCCGCCTCTTTCGCAACGTCTCCGAAGCCTTGATGTTCCAATCTTCAAGCCCATAGGGAAGCTCTTTCACAAACTGATAGATGCGATCAAGCATTTGTCGCCTATCGATCAATCCCTCAGTCAACCTAAGGGCAATCTCACCTATATCGGGTGCCTGGTCAAAGTCACAGAGGAGTGTCGGCTTGAGATACTCTCCCAGTGAATGCATATTGTTGCCACCTCGTTCTAACTGTAGCATATTGAAAGTTCGGTGCCAAATCTTGCTAGATAGGCAAACACCCAGCCTTTATCCTAGGAGGGCTGTCATTACTAGTCGAGCATTGTCGTCATACTCTCTCAGTGGTATGATTTAATAGTTACCATTTGCAGTTGGATATCTCAATGGCTGTTATTGAGACTAAGGGCCTGACCAAGAAGTACAAAGACTTGTTGGCGGTAGATAGCGTAAGTCTGGTGATAGAAGAAGGCGAGTGCTTTGGCTTTCTTGGCCCAAACGGGGCAGGAAAGACCTCTCTCATTAGAATGATAATAGGTGTCTCGCCTCCTAATGAAGGTACCGTTTGGGTGCTAGGTAAAGACCTCAAGACGAGCTCACGGACAGTTAAGGCTATGCTAGGGGTAGTACCTCAGCTAGATAACCTTGACCCAGATCTCACTGTTCTTCAGAATATCATGACGTTTGCGCGGTATTTTGATCTACCCAAAGGTGAGGCTCACCGACGAGCTATGGAAGTCTTAGCCCTCTTTGAGCTCGATAGCAAATGGAATAGTCGGATCAAGGAATTATCAGGCGGCATGACGAGACGGCTAATATTGGCCAGGAGTCTGATTAACAGACCTAAAATCTTAATACTTGATGAGCCCACAATAGGGCTTGACCCTCAAGCCAGACACATGGTCTGGCATAAGCTAAGGGAGTTGAAGTCGCAGGGTGTCACAGAGTTGCTGTGTACTCAGAACATGGAGGAGGCGGCAGTTCTCTGTAACCGAGTAGCAATTATGCATCAAGGTAGAATACTTAGTATTGATAGCCCTCAGCAGCTAATCTACAAGTATGTTGGCAATGAGGTGTGGGAGATAGAGGTAGATTCACAAGATATAGATAGCGTTGTCAAGGAACTAAAGAGTAATCACCTTGACTTTGAGAGCTACGGCAATAGGGTTTGTGTCTTCCACATTGAGGGTGGGGAATCAACCAACAAACTAGCAACCCACGTGGGAAGGCTGATACGAAGGCCAGCTACGTTAGAGGATGTTTTCTTTCGACTGACGGGGAGGTCTTTAACTGAGTGAAGCTACCATCGTGGCGCTTGGTTAAAGTGTGGCAGCGAAACCGGGATGTCTTCTTCAGACTATGGCGCTCAGAAGTACCTGGTTCAGTTGCCGAGCCTATTATCATATTGCTGGCTATGGGTTTGGGACTTGGGGCATATGTGGGTATGATTAATGGCCAACAATATATCGAATATATTGCACCAGGCGTAGTTGCCAGCTATGCGATGTTTAGCGCTAGCTTCGAATGTACTTATGGCAGTTTTGTTAGGATGGAATACCAAAAGACTTATGACGCCATACTTGCCACGCCCCTCAGCGTTGAAGACGTCATCGCAGGCGAGATCTTCTGGGGAGCGACTCGTTCCCTAATGACTGGCGGTACCATATTAGCCATTGCAGCAGCTTTCCACCTTGTACATTCTCACTGGGCATTGCTCATACTTCCAGTTTCGTTCTTACAAGGCATGATGTTCGCCTCAATTGCCATGGTCTTTACATCCTTCGCCCCAGCTATATATAGTTTCAATTACTATTTCACCTTATTTATGACACCCATGTTTTTCTTCAGCGGTGTTTTCTTCCCACTTTCTTCATTCCCCAAAATAGTTCAGACTTTAAGCTGGATAGCGCCATTAACCCCTGTTGTACGCATTACTAGAGCGCTATTCAATGGAGAAATCCAATTTGATCTCCTGTACCCGCTTGCTCTTATTATTGGCCTAGCTGCGGTCTTCTTTTTTACATCGATGATTACAATGAGACGAAGGCTAATCGTGTAATCAAGGGGATTTGTGGTTTTACCCTGGTTCGTAGATTCGAAGGTTCAGTCACTTCAGGCTGCTAGGTATAGATTGAGGCTGATGTGTGCTTGCAATACCGTGGGTAGCACGCCCTCGGGTGTTTCCGGTGCGTCGCCAGATTTACCAATAGCTTATGAGTGTACCCAGCACAACATCGAAATGTTAGTCTACTGGATACCTGGTTCAACAAAACAGTTTAGGACAAAGTGACTTGCATTATTCTTTCATAGGAGGAAGCAAGTGTGCACTTAGGGAAAATGTGTGCCGAAGCGACTTTGCTAACAGTCATCAGCGAATTGGCCCAAGGTCAGGAGGTTTCTTGACAACGGTCATCCAAGTAGTAAAATAAGGTTAGTTGCCATATTGGGAGGGGCCATGAAAGGGAAATGGGCAATTTCGATATTACTGGCCATCTCCCTTTTGGTTATATTAGGGAGCACTCCAGCTAGCGCTGACAAGAGGTAGCTTAAGGAGTTTCGCCAACCCGAAATAGCCAAAGCGAAATGGGCCCCAGACGAGATTGCGGTCAGATTCAAAGGAGATGCAGAGCGTTTTAGAGTAATCAAGGTTCCTGAAGGGAAAGTTCTTGAACAGGTCAAGGAATATTTGAAGAGGTCAGATGTCGATTACGCTGAGCCAAATTACTATGCTCACGCTCTACGGGAGCGTTGACAGTAAAAACTAAATTTTGGAGGTCATAAATATGAGTAAGGGAGCAGGAATAGGCAGTGAAAGAAAGGTTCCCGGAGAGAAATCCGCTGAATTAATAAAACTCTGGGATAAATATGTACCTAAGGCTGTATTTCGTACTGCTCCCATCTTTGTGCTTGATGGCAAGGGTGCATTAGTAGAAGATGTGGATGGGAACAAATACATTGATTTCACCAGCGGTCTTTGTGTGCTAAATCTGGGACATCAGAACGACAGAATTGTTTCTGCCATAAGCGAGCAGCTAGGAAAACTCTTAAATTTATGTGTTCACGTCGCACCGCATGAGCCATATCTCAGATTGGCGAAGAAACTTACTGAGGTCACACCAGGTAATTTCCCAAAACAGGTCCTACTTACCAATAGCGGGGCTGAAGCTGTTGAGAACTCAATCAAAGTAGCCAGAAAATATACTGGTAAGCGTGGAGTAATCACATTCGAGCATGCCTTCCATGGCAGGACTTACCTTGGCATGGGATTAACAAGTGGCATAAAGTTTAAGCATGGTTTTGGGCCATTTGATCCCAGCATTGTTAGATTTCCCTACGCATATACCTATAGAGCTCCATTTCAAGTTTCTGACGCTGATTACGGCAATTATTGCGTAAAGACAATCGAGGATAGTTTCAATACCTATATGCCAGCAGATGAAATTGCCGCTTTGATTGTGGAGCCTATAGCAGGGGAGGGTGGTTATATCGTCCCCCCGGCAGAATTTATAAGAGGTCTGAGGAAGTTATGTAACAATTATGGAATAGTACTCATAATTGATGAGATACAGACCGGCGTAGGACGCACGGGGAAAATGTGGGCGGTGGAACACTTTGGTGTACTCCCTGACATATTACTATCAGCTAAAAGTCTGGGTGGTGGAATGGTATTATCGGCTACGATTGGTAGGAAAGAGATAATGGATTCGGTTGATGTAGGGGGATTAGGGGGAACCTTCGGAGGTAACCCACTTGCCTGTGTGGCTGCGCTCAAAGTAATAGAAACGATAGAGCAAGACAAAGAATTCCTACCTAGAGTGACCAAGCTTGGTAATATGGCAAAAAGTAGGCTTGATAATATGAAGGAGCGATATAACATCATTGGGGATGTCCGGGGTTTGGGGTGTATGATTGGTGTCGAGCTAGTGACTGATAGAGCCACAAAAGAGCCAGCCACTGAGCAGACTAGCAAGATAGTCAGTAGATGTATTGAGCATGGTTTAATAATAATGCTTTGTGGAGCATTGAGGAATATTGTTCGGTTGATGTTCCCCTTAGTTATTAAAGAGGATGAACTGAGCAAAGGATTAGATATACTAGAAGACGCAATCAAGGAAGTGAATGCCTAAAATTGAACCCTTGAACCTTACTAGGTCTGGGATCATTTTATGGTGGCGATACCATCTCACTCCGGGAAATCCTTAGCATAAGGGTGCCTGTGCCGGAAGTTTAGGAGATTAACCATAAAAGGAGGTAGGAGGTAATAACGATGATGAAAGTCCGCACTAGAATGGGAGATGGGACTTTAGTCGAACTCAGTGAGGATGAGCTAAAGCGAGATTTGGAGGAAGGCACTGCAAATGCCGCAAAGCGTGGCGGGATCCCAACCCTCTCTGAGGATGAGCTGTCGTATCTATTCGATATTTTCAAGGCGCCCTACAAGTTTATCAGTGTACAGCCTGGCAACGAAATTGTTCTCACATATGACGACCCTATGATTAAAATTGCGCGTGTGGGGGGGTTAATACACCGTGTTCACTCTCTCCAAGTGTATGAAAAGGCATTGGGTGCTGATACCATAGAGCTAGGTCAACTCGATTACACCTATAAAGCCCTAAAGAATATCATGGCGTTCGAGCAAGGGGATGTGGAACAGACGTTATTAGTTACCACCGTTCCACTGCTTTATGGTGCTATGCCGAATCTGGGTGCCTATACCCAACCAGATGGTCCTTTCCCCAACCCACCCGACTTATTACTTAAGGGCAAAATAGCTGAAGCTAGAGCAGCGCTAGAGGGCATGGTGGAGGCTGCTGTCTCTGACATAGTTAATGTGGGAAGCTTAATGTATAAATCGGGAGTAGATGGCATTAATATTGATACTACAGGGGCAGTAGGAGACGCTGATTTTCTGGCTGCCTTGCGCGCTACTGAAATACTGAAGAAAAAGTATCCAAAGCTGGGTATCGAAATAGGAATGGCAGGGGAATTTGTTTTAGGAATACATGGTGAACTGACTTATGATGGAGTTCGTCTGGCAGGGCTGTATCCCCATAAACAGGCGGAGTTAGCAGTAAAAGCTGGAGCTACGATATTTGGCCCAGCTATTAATAACAGAACGACAAAGTCATGTGCCTGGAATGTAGCCAAAGCAGCCACCTTTGTGAAATCCTGTCACAATGCCAAAATAGCAGTCCACGCTAATGTAGGCATGGGGGTGGGGGGAGTTCCTTCGCTTGATCAGCCTCCAACAGATGCGGTATCGCGTGCCTCTGTAGCTATGGTAGAAGTAGGCAGAGCAGACGGTTTGTAGGTCGGAGTAGGAGACCCGGCGGGGGTGGCTAGTGCTCACCAAATTGCTTCGGGAATGGGCGGAATGCGAACTGCTGGAGATCTGGTAGCTCGAATGCAAATATCCCGGGCAATGAAAATCAAGGAGGCGAAAGAGTACGTAGCTAAAAAATTAAGAGTTTCGGTCTCTGACCTTGCCGACCCAGTGGTGATGAATGTAATTAGGGAGGACCTTGGTCTCGGAATGTTGTCAACATGCCTGTACCCTGGTGCTGCCAAAGGTATAGAAGCCAAATTCCGCATAGCAGAAGTGCTGGATATAGAAATCAACTGTGTAAGCAAATTCAAGGATAGAATTTCGAGGAGCCCTAGAAGTAGAACGTAGAAATCAACCGTGAAGGAGTCTGCTTCCCCAAGCTAACCTCATAGAGCTATCTTTAAACTCAGTCATATCAGCCCTGACTACCTCTCTATTATATACCCAAAAATACTTCCTTTACATGTTCATTGCTCAGAGCTTCTTCTTTTCTGCCTTCAAATACTATTCTTCCGTCCTCCATAAGGTAGATTCTATCAGCAATCTTTGAAGCTTCGGTGACGTTTTGCTCAACCAAGAGCACACTAATCCCACTTTCCTTAATTCCCTTAATTTTATTAAAAACATCAATTCTAAGATTAGGTGCCAATCCAAAGGATGGCTCATCTAGCGCCAGAAACCTGGCGTTAGACATTAGCCCCCTTCCAATGGCTAACATTCGTGCCTCCCCGCCGCTTAATGTCGAAGCCGGTCGTTTTCTCCACTCTTTCAATTTGGGGAACAATTGCCAAACGTAGTCGAGATTCTCATTTTCTTTTAGTAGAGCATTGCGATTGCAAGCACCTAGTTTGAGATTTTCTATCACCGTCATTTCAGGGAAAAGATGTCTCTCCTCAGGTACATAAACTAAACCCATCTCTACAATTTTTTCAGTTGGTAACCCGTTTATTTGTTCTCCCTCATATTTAATAGAGCCTGAGGTCGGAGTGAGTAAGCCACAGATTGATTTGAGTAAAGTGCTCTTGCCATGACCATTGGGTCCGAAAACTACAACCAGTTCACCATCGCCAACCTTGACAGAAACATCTTTTAACGCTTGGAATTGACCATAGAACGTATTTATTTTATCTACCTCAAGCACAATCAACCTCCCAAGTAAACCTCTATTACCCTCTTGTCTTTGGTAACCTCTTTTGGAGGACCGATACAAATTTTCTCTCCGTTGTGGAGAATCATAAGTCGCTGAGAAATCTCAGTAAGTACTTTCATCAAGTGCTCGATAACTATTATAGTTAAACCTAACTCTTTTTTAGTTCTTTGGATTAAGGTCATATACTCTCTGGCTTCGGTTGGGCTTAATCCACTTATGGGTTCATCTAGGAGCAGTAGCTTGGGCTTGGTAGCCAGAGCCGCCGCCAACATAGTTAGTTTTTTATCAAAAAGATTCAGATTGGCGGCGATAACATTCTCTTTCCCTTGTAATCCAACAAAACTTATTGCTTCATTTATACATTCTCTTTCATCGTGTGCCCCCCGCCCTCCAAAATGGACTCCAACCTTCACATTCTCAACTATAGGCAAGGTCAAGAAAAGTTCAGGGATTTGAAATGTCCTGGCAATCCCCCTATGACAGATTTGATGCGGTCTAAGCCCTCTAATGCTTCTGCCATCAAAAATGATATCTCCTGAGCCACGATAGAACCCGGTGACAAGGTTAAATAAAGTAGTCTTCCCGGCGCCATTTGGTCCAGCAATACCAAATATCTCCCCCTTTTCTACCTCAAAACTCAGGTCTTTAACCGCTACTAATTGGCCAAAGCACTGGGTTACGTTGTTAACCTGAAGAATTTTCATAGAAATTCCTCTCTGCTATGGTCTATTTCTCAATACTCTTCTTACCGAGTTGTCTCGTGAAAGTTTGCCGGATAAACCGACCAAACCGCTCACCCGGTCCCACACGGCCAGCGGGGAATAAGACCCCCATTAAACCCTCGGGCAGAAGGACTATTACGGCGACTACTATCGCCCCAAATATGAAAAGGCGATACTCTTCAAGTGGGCGCAGTGCCTCGCTTAAAAAGGTGACAATAAATGCCCCTATGGCTGCTCCAGGGAACCTCCCCATACCTCCAATAACCAGCATAACCATGACCATAAGAAAGATGTCGAGCCCCAATATCCTGGCTGAGACAATCCCGGTATAATGGGCATAGAAAGCACCTATAACACCTGTGAGGAAAGCCGAGATACCGAACACCATGAGTTTATGTTTATAAGCATCTACTCCGAGGCTCATGGCAAGAGGTTCGGAGTCGCGGAGAGAAACAAATGCCAGCCCAATTGACGAGCGGGTAATCCTGTAGATTGCAAAAAACGATAGGAAAGCTACACCAAGAAGAGTATAATACCATGGAACCTTAGCAGCGACTGAAAATCCCGCTGCGAGAGGTGGTATATCTAGTAGTCCATAAGTGCCACCAGTCCCAATTGCCCTGCCAAGGTCACTGTTAATTAGAGGTACTAAAATCAAATGAAAAGCGAAGGTAACCAGAGCTATATACGCACCCCTAAGCCTGAGGCAGGGCAGACCGATGACAATCCCCACTCCAGCAGTTATAAGACCAGCTAGTAGAATCCCAAGCGGTGTTGGTACTCCGGCATATAATGTTAGCATCCCCGATGCATAAGCGCCAATAGCAAAAAATCCGAACTGACCAAAGGTGAAGATACCAGCGTATCCCATCATAAAATCCCAACCGCCAGCCACCACTCCATAAATAAGGCACATAATTAAAATGTGCATTATATATTGATCGTTATGAAAATAAGCGGGAAGAAGGAGTAAAACAGCCAGCATAACAAGTAAAGTAATACCTTCTCTATCTAGTTTCATTAACCGCACTTTCGTTAACATAGCAATAATTATTCTCCAGTACCAAACAATCCTCTCGGCCTTATAGCCAATGTCGCCAGCATAAGCGCAAACCAAAAAACCATTGGCCACTGAAGCCCAAAGTGCCAGCCAACAAAAGCCTCCGCTATCCCCAGGATAAAGGCGCTGTAGATAGTTCCTTTAACACTGCCTAAACCGCCAAAGGCTACCACTATCCATGCCTTTATCAGAATCGTCCATCCTCCCTGAGGATACATGAAATATTTTGGAGCAAGCAATACACCAGCAATTGCTGCCAAGGCTGTAGATAGGGCGAAGGCATAGCTGAACACTCTATTTGTTTGTATACCCACAATACGGGCTCCTACCCCATCTTGAGCCACTGCCCGCATCTTCATTCCCAGTCTCGTTCGCTCAAGGAAAAGCCCGATACCAACCATTATGGATATAGCGATTGCCAATGTCACCATTTCATGGGTGCTCACCACAAAGCCACCAACGTTTAAGGTTCCTTTTAACAGGGGGGGGAGTGACTTTTTGTGAGGGCCGAAAGCAATAAGAGCAGTGTTATCCAGGAATAGAGCCAGACCCAGAGTTGACATCATCGTCAGAGCCTGCCAAGCTGCTTTCCTGCGCAAGGGAGCACAAACACCCCTTTCAACCCCCAGACCGAATAGAAACATAACCGGTATTACAATAGCAAAGACCGCTGGATAACTCATACCAGAAAAGGCTCCAAATAGAAGCCAAGCAAGGTAAGCCCCCCATATATAGAAGGAACCATAAGCAAAATTAAATACCCTTGATACACCATAAACCAGGGTCATACCTACAGACATAACAGCATATACTGAACCAAGGGCAATACCACTAATCAATACCTCTGCTACTTCACGTGTCATGGTACACTTTCCAGGCAAGCTTAATCTTGCCTTTTCCTTCACTCTAGGCTCTTCTAGTTCACATACCTAAAAATACTATTTTGCTGTCCTCCATAAGGTAGATTCTATTAGCGAGCTCCGAGGCGTGGGCAATATTTTGCTCCGCCAAGAGCTTACATCTTTAGGCTACTAATTCGCCAAAGCGCTTATTTGTCTTCTTGACGTGAAGAATCACCATGACTATTCTTGAGCCTATATTTTATAAAGAAGCAGGCATTTAGGCAAAGCCTTACTAAATGCCTGCTTCTTACACCATCTTCTTACACCATTTACGCTCATTCTAGCCACGGTGGAAGCTCAAAGGCTGTCCCTGAAACCGGAGTCAAGTGTATATAGAGCGTAACGATATCCCCGTTCTGCACCTGGAAGAAGTGCTGCGGATAAGACTCACTCTCTGGTAATTTGTGGTCGTCGTCGAAGCTATACAGCCCGGTTATGCCTTGATAGGGATAGTCCTCAAGAGCCGTGCAGATTGCCCGGTAGTCCGTTACATCCCCTACTCTTCTGACAGCCGCCGCCCATGCCATAACTTCATCGTAACAAGTCCCTGCTGATGCATTCTTCGGTGCTTTCTCACCAAACCTAGCCTCATATCTTTGTGCCCATGCCCTACCTTCTTCAGTAGGCAGCACGCCAGAAGCTGCCGTTCCACATATTCCGTTGCCCGCTTCACCGAGCACGTCCACAAATTCGGGAATGCTTACCCCATATCCAAAACAAACTATGGAATCGGTTGGATCTTCGGCCCACTGGGTGAATAACGTTTGCAGGTCAGGAACGGAATAAAACGAGGCAACTATTAGAGACGGGTTTTCTGGTCTGAGCTTTGTCAGTAGGGATCCCCATTCGCTAGTACCATAGGGAACCACTTCCTCCAAAACCACTTCCCAACCATTCTCAATCGCCCTGTCTCTGAATCCATTTGCATACTCTATATCCCACTGATAGTCCGCCTTTATTACCGCTAGCTTTTGGTTAGGGTATTGGTATGGAAGCAGTTGAGTTACGTCAAAATCGATGGCGCCATATGGAGCTCCTACATCACCAACCATGAAGACATTCCATCTATTGGGGTCGGCATGATACAGCTCTATAGCAGGCACAACAGCATTGAAATGCATATAAGGGACATCATAGGCACCAAAAGCCTCAACGTCTGGTCCAGCGGCATTGCATGATGTTACAACAACATCCACTTTATCTCGCCCAATCAGTTTCTCAGCAGCAGCCATAACATCTTCAGCCATCATGTCTTCGATGTCAAAGGGAACTACCTCCAATGGTCTCCCCAGCAGTCCTCCCGCTGCATTAATTTCTTCTGCAGCCATAATTGTTCCGTTTAGCATTAAAATCCCATCAGCTGCATAGGCGCCAGTTAGAGCATCCGGTGCTCCTATCTTTATGGGTTCCACCTCCGCCGGTGCCCCTGGCTTACAACTGCTCAGCAGAGGGAGACCTGCCACTAACCCAGCTACCAAACTAATCCCAACAATTACTGTTAGCAAATCCTTCCTTTTCACCTGAAACCTCCTATAGGATTTCTGTTTTGTATAACACTTCCCCTATTATTCACATAATATCACCTCCTCATTGAATTCTCATCGAAATCACTAAGAAAGTTACAGGGTCAATTTGTGTCTCCTCAATGTCTAGTGCGCCTGGGATGTCCTCTATCTCCTTATCTCTCCTTTCTTCTGACACCAAACTACTATTCCCGTTCTTACCAAGAACGTACTCTACTTGATGAGCTATGTGGGCATATTATAGTAGAGGCTATAATCTAAGTCAATACCCAGTCGCAGCTTACAAACCAAAGGGATGCAGATTAACCTATAAACCACTATCTTTCAGTCGGCTCGAATAAGAAAGCTAAAGATGAAGTAAGATTAACTGCCTATTAGGTGGAACGACATCCGGTGAGCACAGGCTTGGCTTGGCTAAGAAGGGCTATCTGCCTCTGGCTTCAGATAATAGCCAGATAGAGCAAGAATGTGCCAATATTGGTCTACTGTCAAGCAAGCTTATGGAGAACGCGGCAAAGTGTCCGCTTAGGAATGAATGCCTGAACCGCCAGGTCTTTAAGAACGGGAAAGAGGCTCTGACTGTTGCTGGAGTCTTTAGGCAAGGGTATAATAACTACCGGCTGCACAACTCGTTGAGCTATCTGACATCGGTAGAGTTTGCTAAACGATGTTACGAAAAGAAGTAAGTTAAAGAGGTTAAACATCCGAAGGAAACGGCAGGAAGTATCTCATTATGACTAGTACTAATATTGGGGACACCTCATATGAAAGGGAAAAAGCAGGTTATCATAGGTAATAGTGCTGCGGGCTTAAGCGCCATCAGCGCCATTAGAAGTATTGATGGTTCTTGTCCAATTACTGTAATTTCAGCCGAAAATTGTATGGCATATTCTCCTGTGCTTCTTACTTATTACATTGCTCAAAAGATTGGCAGAGATGACCTGTTTATTGCCGATGACAGATTCTATCGTGAGCATAATGTTAAGACAATATTTGGCGATAGGGCAGTAGGAATAGATCCTGCCCAACAAACAGTATATCTAGAGGATGATACCAAGTTAGAATATGATAATCTCCTAATTGCCACCGGGGCATCGGCAAAGTATCCCACCAAGGAGAGCTCTAAAATTCCCCGCATCTTAACTGTACGGACCATTGAGGATGCCGAAAGGATAATAAGACTTAGTAAAGACGCTCAAGAGATAGTGGTCTTAGGAGCAGGTCTAATAAGTATGCAGGTGGCTAACGCCTTAGCTTTAGCGAAAAAAGGAATTAAGCTTACATTTGTGGTTGGGTCTAGGTATATACTTTCTCAAAACATCGATGATGGTTGTGCTGCTATTCTCCAAAAGAGACTAGAATCACAAGGAGTATCATTCCTGTTTGGCAGAAATGCAGAGAGCTTTAAGGAGAAGAATAACAAAGTCTGGATTGTTACCGACAGAGGTGAAGATTTGTTCGCGGATTTAGTCGTCGTTGGAAAGGGGGTAACGCCAAATATAGGCTGGATAAAAGAAACGGGGGTCAAGGTGGGTAGAGGGGTCATTGTGGATGAGTATATGCGGACAAATATAGAAAATGTCTTTGCTGCTGGTGATGTAGCCGAGGCAATGCATTTAATCTCCGGTAAGAGACAAGTTATAGCTACATGGCCTAATGCTTGCATTCAAGGTAGAGTAAGTGGATTAAATATGGCAGGTTACCCAGAAAAGTTTGATGGCGGACTTAATTCTAACGTAACTAATATATTTGGGCTAACGTTAGCTACAGTTGGTTTGTGTAGAGCTACAGATGGTAATTTTGAGGAAATCAAATACGCTGATGAGGAAAGAGAGATATATAGAAGGTTTTTATTATCTGATAACAGGATAGCAGGAGCAGTTCTCTTGAGTAGGGTAGCGGACGCAGGAATAATTAGAAATCTTATTGAGAATAAGACTGACGTTACTCCGTGGAAAGATAGGCTGACTAAATCTTTATTGAGCGTTGGCACTGAGCTTTTTCGATGGTTAGCTGATAAGACAAAGGAGAGCAATTAATGAGCAGGATACTATTCGTAGATCTGGAAAAGTGCACTGGGTGTAGAGCGTGCGAACTTGCTTGCTCAATGAAACATCACGGTGAGTATAATCCAGCCAAGTCCAGGATAACAGTCTTTAGCTTTGCCCCAACAGCTTCTTTTATCCCTATATTCTGTATGCAGTGTGAAGAGGCATGGTGCCGAAATATATGCCCAGCTGGTGCTATTGCCAAGGAGGAAAGGGACGGATTTAAGATAGTTAAGGTCTCTGAGGGAAAATGCGTTGGATGTAAGATATGTATGCTGGCTTGTCCTTTTGGGGATATGGGTTTCGTCAGTGAAAAGCAGAAAGTACAGAAATGTGATCTATGTGAGGGTGAGCCGGCATGTGTGGATGCTTGTTTTTATGGTGCTTTGCAGTTTAAGGAGGCTGAGATTGCAAATATTCCTAAAAAGAAGGCTGCAGCAGGAAGACTCAGCGAATCTTACAAGGAGGTGGAAGTTTAATGTGTGGCTGGATGGGTAAGATATTAAGAGTAAACCTCACTAATGGGGAGATTTCCAAGGAAGATTTATCACCTGAGGCAGCCAAAAACTTTGTTGGTGGTAGAGGATTGGGAGCCAAGTATTTATTTGACGAGGTTAATCCCAAGGTGGATGCCCTTAGTCCAGAGAATAAGCTCCTTATGGTTACCGGGCCATTGACTGGAACTGCAGCACCTAGCGGCAGCAGGTATATGGTTGTTACCAAATCTCCTTTGACCGGTGCCATAGCCAATTCAAACTCTGGAGGATTTTTCCCAGCCGAACTGAAGTTTGCTGGCTACGACCTCATAATTTTTGAGGGGAAAGCTAAAAAGCCCGTTTACCTGTGGATAGAGAATGATAAGACAGAGCTTCGCGATGCTGAGGCAATTTGGGGTAAGGACACCTACACCACCCAGGATAGGATAAAGGCGGAGACTGATGAGAATGCTAAGGTGGCCTGCATTGGTCCCGCCGGAGAAAATTTAGTTCGGTTTGCTTGTATAATTAATGACGCTGGAAGAGCTGCTGGGCGTTCAGGTGTTGGTGCCGTAATGGGCTCGAAGAATCTAAAAGCAGTAGCTGTGAGAGGGACCAAGGGCGTTACTATTGCCAATAAGGAAAAATTTGCTAACGCAGCTAAGACCTTTATCGAGAACTTTAGAAAGCATAAGGCGGATTGGCAGGACCCTTTCACTTATGAAGGGACAATCGGGATAGCCATCGTTGCCATGAATGTGGTGGGAGTACTTCCCACCAGGAACTGCCAAACTGGTGTCTTTGAGGGAATAGACAAAATTTCCGGAAGTCTATTTAACACTACTTTTTCTAGGAGGAAGAATAGGCCGGGTGTGGCTTGTTTTAGTTGTCCCTTGGGTTGTGGCCGGGTTGGAAAATTTTTTGACCCTGAATTTGCTTATGAAGGTGATGGGCCAGAGTATGAGAGCACTGGGGCGTTCGGTTCTGCTTGTGGCGTTGACAATCTAGCTGCGGTGGCTAAGGCGGCCTATATATGTAATGAAATGGGAATGGATACAATCACTATGGGTATGACCATTGCCTGTGCTATGGAGCTCTTTGAAAAAGGCTACTTGCCGGAAAAGGATGTAGGGATGAAGCTGAATTTCGGCAATGCTAAGGCTATGGTTGAGCTGGTACAAAAGACTGCCTGTAAAGAGGGTTTTGGTAATATTTTAGCTGAAGGGTCTTATCGCCTTGCCGAAAAATATAAGCATCCAGAGCTATCAATGTCCGTTAAGAAACAGGAATTTGCCATGTATGACCCACGAGGTCTTAAGGGCTTGGGTCTTAGTTATGCTACGGTGAGCAGAGGCGCGTGTCACATACGGGCTGAAGTACACGATTTGAGTGTGTGGGGATTATATTGGTTCAAAATATTGAAGGATAGGGGTATTACTAAGCCTCTAGATCCCCTTGCATGGAAAGACCAGCCATGGGCAGCCAAGGAAATTCAAGACTGGTTCTGCATCATCGATTCTTCAGGAATGTGTAACTTTAATATTATAAGCTCAGACTATCCTGAAGAGAATGTTCTCGCTATGATAGAGGCAGCGACGGGTATCACTTGTTTTGGTAACTATGAAGGGATGATGAAGACGGGTGAGAGAATCTTTAACCTGGAGAGGCTGTTTAATCTTAGAGCCGGTTTTACTGCTAAAGATGACACCTTGCCGCCAAGGATGCTAAAAGAGCCCATGCCTGAAGGGCCGGCCAAAGGTCATGTGGTGGAGCTTGATAAGATGCTGCCGGAGTATTACAAACTTCGAGGGTGGGACGAGCATGGGGTCCCCACTCCGGAGAAATTAACGGAGTTGGGTTTAGTTCAAGAGAGACGAAAATAGTAACTTTGGTTGTGTAAAATGGTTATTAAGCACTGGGGTGAAATGCCCCAGCGGGTGGTTTTGTTTTGGCTTTATCCTGTTAAGCTAGACCCAGTTCTTTTAATTTCTCTGGGGTAGGCACGCCGTTGCTATCCCAACCTCTTAGTCTGTAGTACTCTGGGAGCATCTTGTCAAGAGGGACCACCTTTCCTTTAGCCGGACCGTCAGGCATGGGCTCTTCCAGCATTCGTTTTGGCAGGGTGTCGTCTTTTCCCGTAAACCCAGCCTTGAGGTTGAAAAGCCTTTCCTGATTAAATATCCTCTCCCCCGTTCTCATAAAGCCTTCATGCCCACCCAGGTCAATCCCGGTTGCTGTTTCCAGCAGCCTGCGGCATTGGTCTTCATCTCTCCCCAGGAAGAAGATAAAATTACACATTCCACAAGAGTCAATCATGGCAAACCAATTTTGAACCTCTTTGGCTAGTAGCGGTTTATCCTCCCAGGTCAGAGGGTCGACCTTTTCAATGTTGCGGTCTCGGGTTACCCTCCAGGTATTAACCCCATAGAGTGACACATCCTGTACCTCACCCCGAATATGGTCACCACCACGGTTTTGAGTAGCAAATCCCATTGCCATACAGTGCAGCGCTCTAACGTCATAAGAAGGAAATTCTTGCCCTTTAGTACCCATGAAGAGCTCGGGGTGTCCATACTTCTTGGCTAAGCGGTAAGCACCTTCAGCTAAAACATCACCAAATCCCACCCTTAAAGCAATCTTCTCTGTAAGCGCCACCACAGCCTTGGCATCCCCAAAATGAAGAGCCATGCCAACATCTTCCTTGGGTAAATAGCCTTTTTCATATAGTTCCATGGCACAGGCAATGGTGCTGCCAGTAGAAATAGTGTCCATCCCCATCTCATTGCAGATAAAATTTGCTTTGGCAACAGCACGGATGTCATTGACCCCAGTGCTTGAGCCCAATAGACCTATTGTTTCATACTCTGGCCCGGCTCCCATTCCAGCAAATTCGGGGGCAGTAACCTTACTGGTGCGTCCACACCCCACCGGACAGGCGGGACAAGCCATGCCCATTCTCTTCCTCACCGCAACGGTATCTTCCAAGGTCTCACTACAAAGCTTCTCCCACTCTGGGTTGACACCAGTCTGGAAATTTCTGGTCGGTAGAGCACCAAATGTCTGAACCAAAGCTAACACACCCGGAGTGCCAGTACGATGAAACTCATGAACGTACTCAGTTCGCACCAGGTCCTGGTAAACCTCAACCATATTGTTGTAGAAACCAGTGTTGTCAGCTACCTTTACTCCTTTCGTTCCCTTAACTGCCACTGCTTTCAGGTTTTTGGAGCCCATGACAGCCCCAACTCCAGACCTTCCAGCAGTCCTGCCCATATCATTTACAACACAAGCGAAACGAACCAGGTTCTCGCCGGCAGGTCCAATGCAAGCCACCTTAGCCTCAGGGGCGGTTTCGTTAATAACCATGGTTTCCGTCTCATAGGTTGTCTTCCCCCACAGGTGCTGGGCATCTCTTAACTCAACCTTATCCTCATCTATCCAGAGATAGGTGGGTTTCTTAGCTTTGCCTTCAAAGATAATCATATCGTAGCCAGCGTATTTTAACGATGTGGCAAAATTACCTGCAGCACTGGACTCAGCTATGGCACCGGTCAAAGGAGATTTGGTAACAACCACATAGCGATTACCAGCAGGAGCCCCGGTGCCAGTCAAAGGACCGGTCACCATAAGGAGCTTATTATCGGGGCTTAAGGCATCCATTTTGGGATTAATTTCATCATATAGATACTTAACCCCCATGCCTCTCCCACCGATAAAGTCCTTGGCTATTTTGGGGTCGAGATCCTCTACCGTGATTTTAGATTTGGTCAAATTCACCCGTAGGAATTTTCCTATCCAGCCATACATTAATTATTTTACCTCCTTATAAGATTCCAAAAGCTTTCCCGCCAATGTCTTCTTTTTATTTATCATTCCCAGTTCAGCTTCAACAAATCTGATTGCCCCTGGGGCGCAAAACTTCACGCATTCTGGGTCCCCTCCACAAAGGTCACACTTTTCCGCATAACCCTTGTCTGAAACGACAATGCAACCAAAAGGACAAGCCAGCATACACATCTTGCAGCCAACACATCTTACCTCGGATACTTTAATCAGTGTTGTCCCGCTTGTCTCATCTGTCTCAGTGGTGATAGCACCTGCCGGGCATATCTTGCCGCACCAGGGCTCCTCACATTGATAACAAACCACCGGAATGGCAATGGCTTGCTGCCAAAAAATGTTTTTGTGGATTCTGGACTTAGTCGGATTAAATTCATCGTCGTGTTTGAAAGAGCAGACAAGCTCACACAACCCACAACCGGTACACTTCTCAATATCAGTAACTATCATTTTGCCCATCTCTTTTCCTCCTATTAATTCCTATTAATTTACCTCGCCAGTACTTGAATAATCTGAACCACCTCAAATTATCTACCCCTCGCTAATCTTAATAGCTCAAGAGCCTATTTGGCCTTGCCATAAGCTCAGCAACTTAGCCGCCAATTATGAGGGGAAATATGGCAATTATATCCCCCCCTTTGACTTCTGTTTCAACCCCGTCTAAGAACTTGATATTTCTTCCGTTCTTAAACACATTTATATCCGGCCTGAGCCGGCCAGAGTGGTCAAGTATCTTCTGACGCCGTTGGTATGTATTGCATAAGAGGTCTAAGATTTCTCGGATAGTAGACACTCCTCCAAGTCTAATCCCTCTTTCCTTTTCTTGGAAAACCTCTCGCATGCTTGAGTAGAATTCTACCTTTACTTGTGAGCCATCCGGTTTCATTTCCCCTCCACCCCTAAATCAGCACTATTTCCAGATCATGTTAATGTTGTCCTGTATATTTTCGTTTCAGTTTAGCCCTTGCTTGGGGCCATGTCAATATATGGAACAAAGATAAGCCTTTGGTCGTGGGTTCAAATTCCTCCGCTACCACTTTTTTCAAGCCTTCAGGAGATAGAATAAGATAGCAGTTCGTGAACCTCTCCGGTTTCATGGTGTAGGCTCTTTATGTGAATCTGCTTCACTTGGTCAGACGTCCAATAACTACTGACCGCAGTGCCAGCCTCATCGAATTTAATTATCTTGAAGCATCTGAATGTCCCGGCAGGGACGGTTATTTGTTCCATCTTGTCTACCTTATAGGTATAAGTAGCGGTCACCGTATTTGTTTCTGTCTCACCCGTCAACGTCCTGGTGGTAGTCTTAGCCTCTATTACCTTGATTTCCTTTCCCACCGCCAGCGGGTAAAGGCGCTCCCCAAGAAATTCATGGGCGTAGCTAATGGCTATCAACAACGGCATATCCATATATTCACCTGACATCTGCTGTGTTGCCGGGAACATTGTCGCCTTGTCAATCGTTTCCCTCAAGCGACCTAAAAGCCCCATAAAAGGGGGGTTGATTGAACTGTCTATGACATAGCAATCATTGCCATCGCTAACCTCCTCACCGCTCACCTGTGAGGTCATGGTGTATTCAACTCCCTGGAACACAACCCTTGAGACCCACCTGTCACCTATACTTAGGGTAGGTAATACTCCTTCCTCAAACTTTGCCAGCTTGGCACAGGCAGTGGGTATAACCAGTGCCACTACCAAAGCGACCGCTATTACGGCGTTAGCATATTTCCCCATCTCCGCCTCTAGCCCCCATTTTACGTTGCCGCTCTTTGAACGGCAAGCAAAAACAACCTAGTCAGATTAAGGTATTTGATAATCGCCTGTTTTTCAGCTACAGTAAAGTTTAAAGGGTAATTTTTTGTTCGGAAACTCGCTTTATAAGCAGAGAAAAGGCAATGATGTGGTGTGGGAGGATGGTTTTCCTGTTGAAGGGTGGGGCGGCAAGCGAGTGCATTGCCTTTGAAGGACCATTAATCACTGAACACGATGCCAGAATGTACAGCGATTCAAGATTGATAATTGGGGATAGACTCAGGCCCAGTGCATTTCAGGGACCTTAACTAAGACGCGCTACTATTCACTTACCTCTTAAGATCTCAACAATTTTCCTTCCAAACTCTTGAGCCTGTTCTAACAGTTGCGGGTCGTTTTTGGCTTCACCTAGTTCGTAGGCATAACCATGAAGCTCGAATATTTTGTCTTTTGGGACTCTAAAAGATTCGTTTATGTATCTTTTCAGGGTGTGAACAGTATCCTCGATGCCTTCCGACTGAGCCACAACGATGATGCCTACTGCCTTTGCTTGAGATTTTCGATTGTGCATATAAAGGAAGTAATTGCGATCCATGAAGGCTTTCAATTGAGCCGTAACGTTATAATAGTACACTGGTGTTGCTAGAATAACCCCATCTGCCTCACAGAACTTATCCAGAATCCATGACGTATCGTCCTTCTGAACACAAGATTTGAAAGAACCACATTCGTCATGACCGAGACATGGGGCCACCTTATATTGTGAGAGCATAATCTTCTCTGTCTTCACCTCTAATTTAGCTGCTTCTCCAAGAACTTGGTCCACGAGGAAATCAGTATTACCTCCCGACCTGGGACTTCCGACTAAGGCCAAAATCTTCAATTCTACCTCCTCAAGCTGGTATCAAGTTACAATTGGTATATTTAACTCTTGATTAAAGAAAATCATACGGCTGTTTACGAGTATACCACAGTCCGATGTACGTAGGCATCCGACAGTCATTTACACAGCTCATTCCTAACTGACACGGCCCTATACACATAAGAATGTTAACATCTGGTTGTCACGTAGCAAATGAAAAACGGCACATTTCATCGGAATGTGTAGTGGTGTGATTCGAACACCTAGTTTGTCGACATTTTGCCGACAAACTGTTTAGCACCCAGTGGTACAGGGTGGCACTGCCAGATACAAGATGCTTACTGGCGCTAGACAGAATGGTACAAAACTGTATCTGGCGGCATTAGGTGGACCATATGGCTTTACTCTTCAGAACTGAGGGTCGTGGGTTCGAATCCCTCTAGGCGCGTATTTAATTGCCCCCCGTTTTGTAATCAATACATTTGCCTACCACCTTGCTATTTCGCTGTCAGACCTTTATTATCTCAGCCGTTACCTCGTCATCTATAGTTAATAGCCCAAAGGAGTCGCTGGCTCGACCTGGATTGAATAGAAGGCTGCCACCAATGTATTCATTACAAGGTTGGTGTGAATGACCGAACACGATAATGTCCACGTCGCCAAACATTTCTCTTACTCTGTCAGCTATCCCCCAAGGCGCACCCCAACCGTGCATGAGTCCGACCTTCTTTCTGTTAACCACAAATAGCTCTTTCTGGGGCAGGGTTCTCTTAAGTTCGGCTGAATCCATGTTGCCACAGACAGCTTTCACTGCTCCTAGTTGTCTGAGCCCCTCGAGGACAGGCAGCTCGGTGAAATCCCCGGCATGGATAATGAGGTCTACCCCGGCTAGAGCGGTGATAATTGTGGCTGGGAGCTCATCAAGTGTCTTCACATGGGTATCAGAGATTATGCCGATTTCCATAGCTTTTGAGCTACCTTCGGTTGGTGGCTAGGGACTGTCAGTCTTGGAAATCTAGAGGCTTTAGGGTTAAAAGCTTCTTGGCGATTTTTGGGTATTTGGCGATAAAGATTAGTTCGTCCTCGACCAGCGGTTTCTGGGCTTCTACATTAGCATATCTCACCAGTTCCAGAATCTCCCGGGCTTCTT
>CAYQQD010000005.1:0-21922 GCA_964419575.1 uncultured Dehalococcoidales bacterium
CAGCAGCTTGGCTTCCGGTGGCGATGGTCTCCTTGTCCTCAAAACCGGGCTGTCTGAGGTGGCAGTGGAGGTCAACAAATCCGGGGCAGACTATTAGCCCCCGGGCGTCAAGAATATCATAACCCGTCTGAGGCAAGGCTGTTTCTTTCTTGCCCAGCCATGAGATTCTGCCGTCGGCGATAAGCAAACTGCCAATTTCATCTATCCCCAGGCCGGGGTCAATTATGTGACCACCCTGAATAAGCAGCGGCTTCATCATTTGTCTAATGCCTCACTCCGGCGTAGTGGCTGGGCTTGAAACCATGAGCCTCAGCTTCACTTTGCGAGTCGAAAATAATTAGATTCTCTGGTTTAATCTTTCTCGTCCAGTGGCTGTCGGCGCTGTGGTATTTTTTGTTATCCAATCTCCCTTCATGCCAGTCTGAACTGGCGATATACGGTGGGTGAACTTCGTGTTCGCAATAAGCGCACCTTAAGGTCAACGGCTGAGTATTTACTATTTTAAATTCGGGCTTAATATACTTGGTTTCACTTTCTTGGGTTGATACACATTTTGGATTAGAACACCTGACGCCAAAATCCCGCCTGTACACCGGATAGCCTATTTTGGGGATAAAGGGTCTCACTTCTTTTGGCACCGAAATTTCCTTAGCTCCTAGCAAGAAGGCAATAAGTGCCATCCTAATTGGTACCCCACGCGCCGCCTGTTTAAAGTACATACTCCTCGGGTCGGCATCTACTTCGTAGGCTAGCTCATCAATGCGGGGTAGGGGGTGCATAACCAGCGTTCGCTTAAACTCCTTCCCTTTAAGCAGTTTCTTATCTACCACCGGGTAACCCTCTTTTAGCTCTTGTCTTTTAGCCTTAGCCGAAAGTCTTTCCGTTTGCAGCCTGGTAACATAAAGGGCGTCAACCCCGGTCTTTAGCTCGACCTGAATGCTAACATCGGGCATCATTGCCAGTTGGTGCGGGCTGCTGGGTGTTATGTATATTGCATCCAGGGGGAAAAGCCCGCCTTTGACCGCTTGGTCTAAGGCCTCATACCTTATTAGCTCGCCGCCATATTCAGTGGTTAGTTTCCTGATAACATGCTCTGGTAGCTCAAGACGTGGTCCGGGGCTGAAGAGAATAGTAGCCCCGAACCTAGCCAAGGCATAGGTTAGTGAGTGGGTAGCGCGACCGTATTTTAAGTCTCCCCATAGGGCAATCTTTAGCCCCTTAATGGTTTGTCTTTCCTTCTTGATGGTGTAGAGGTCGCACAAGGTCTGGGTTGGATGTTCATGGCTTCCGTCACCGGCGTTTATTACCGGGACGCCAGCGTAGTCGGCAACCACCTTGGCTGCCCCCTCCCAGGGGTGTCGAATGACAATTATATCGGCGTAACTCCCGACCACCCTCGCCATATCAGCGATGCTTTCACCTTTAGCCAGCGATGTTGCCTTGACATCAACCGCACTTATGACCCTGCCCCCGAGTCGGTTCATCGCTGTCTCAAATGACAGCCGTGTCCTGGTGCTGGGCTCAAAAAACAGGCTGGCCATAACCTTGCCGTGACAGACCCCAAATTGCTCATTTATGGAATCTGACATCTCGTCAGCTAAGGAAAACAGCGCCTCTATTTCCCCATTAGATAGGTCATCTATGGTCACTAGACTTCTATTTGCCAGAACCATGGTAACTCCTTTTCAGTTGGTTTACTTTCTTCGACTTACCGCAGGACGCTCCTCAGCTATGCTGGTGATGGCGACTTCATCTATGCCGTCAGTCTCAACTAATCGAACCTGTATTTCCTCATGTCTTGAGCTTGGTACATTCTTGCCCACATAGTTAGCCCGTATTGGCATCTCGCGATGACCACGGTCAACAAGGACAGCCAGCTGGATTAATTTTGGTCGCCCCAGGTCAATGAGAGCATCCATAGCGGCGCGAGTACTGCGCCCGGTATATAGAACATCATCAACTAGGACTACTGACTTGCCCTCAATACTGACTGGAATGTCGGTGCGTGGGGCAATAGGTTGCGGATTTAGTGAGGAAAGGTCATCTCGATACGGGATGGTGTCCAAAGCGCCAATAGGTATCTTCACTCCGGCAAAGTCTTCTATGAGAATGGCTAGCCGTCTAGCCAGAGGCACGCCACGGGTGCGGATGCCAACTAAGATAAGGTGTTCAACCGCCTTATTTTGCTCTATGATTTCATGGGCAATGCGCACCAGAGTCCTGGTTATATCCTCTGGGGCCATTATAACTTTTTTAGCCATAAAAAACCTCCTGCCATTGCTGGCAAGAGGTCTTGCGCCTAATCTTATCCCTTTCCCTTGCCAGCCTCTCTGGACTAGCTTAAAGGTTCCTGCTTAAATATATATTATACCATATTAATACAGATTATGGCAAGATTTTATATATGGCGGTTTTTTCTTTGGGACAAAATTATTGACTAATAATCAATTCTGGGTTATATACAAATTAGCAGATACCCCGCTTTTTAATGGAGGTGAAAAATGTCACAAGAATTAAAGGAAAAGTGGAGGGCTGAAGCCCTGAAGCACGGGTTTGAATTTTTCGGTGTGGTTGATGCTGCTGAGTTGGCTAAAGTGCCTTTCCCACCACATCGGTGCTTGGATACGCCTTTTGGTTTTTTACCGGAAGCCAAAAGCGTTATTGTTCTCGGGATGCATGTTTGGGATCTACTGTTTAATGCGGTAATAACCTCAGTGCTACCTGATGGAACTATTCCCTTTGATGATGTCCCTGGCTCTCAATACTATAACCTCTACTATGAGCTCACCGAGGCACGGGCGCACCGCTTCTCTGAAGCAGTCCGGGCTGCTGGATATAAAGCAGTGGTGACACACTTCGTTCATGCCAAGGCGGCGGCAACCCTAGCTGGATTGGGTTGGATTGGCAAGCAGACCCTGTGCATTACCCCCCAGCTTGGACCCCGGGTGCGGTGGTGCTCGGTGGTAACTGATGCCGTTCTGCCTTATGATAAACCATTCAAAGAGGACCTTTGCCGTGATTGTGTGCTATGTATAGAATCCTGCCCCACTAAGGCTATCATTCCTGGACCTTCTCAGGGTGTGGAGCCAGGGAAGAAAGTGGACTTCTGGAAATGCATTGTTCCTCAGGAGATGCTGGCCGAACCCAACGAGGGTTGGCGAAAGTATGCTAAAAAATACACTAGGCGTGGTTTCACTGAATGCCTGATTTGCCATGATATCTGCCCCATTGGCAAAGAAGAGCATGAACGGCGGGTCAACGAGTACACTACCAAACCACGAAGCTGACCGAATATAGGGATGGCAATCACGCCAAATTAATTTAATACAGATTATGGCAAGATTTTATATATGGCGGTTTTTCTTTGGGACAAAAACATTGACAATAATCAGCCTTTAATTATATACAATTAAATCGTGGATATAAAAACCGAAATAAATGAATGTCTGAAATTGTACCACAAGCTAGAAGAGGAATACCCCCAGGAACTTGATTTGGATCAACTCCATGGGGTAACAGGGGAGTATGCAAAAATAAAAGAATACAGGGATAAAATAAACGAATATCCAAAAGGAGTCCGCAGTGTTTGCGAGTTTATTTTAGCCACAAAGTGCTCGGATGAGGACAGACTAAAATTTTTTTCTTTCATTTCTAACAATCCAAGGGTTTTGTCAGTAGAAATAGATAAGAAAGAGACATTTGTAGAAAAACGCCAAAGGATGGCTGATATAGCTAAAGAAGCGGGAATTGAGCCTTCTATTCTGTTTCATTTAGTGAGCATGGCAAAATTGAAAGGGTTCTTGGGAAAACAAGATGAATTAGTCGGCGAGTATCATTCACTAATTAAGCAATATTTGGAATAGACTAGTTTCCGTTGGCCTTGATGAATCCTTCTACAGGATTACTGCCCGTGTTCAGATGCGATTTCAGCCTTGCCTGTTGAGAACGAACTATCTTGTTATAGACTGATTTCTTGAGAAACCGGAGTGCTTCCTTCTCGTCACGGTCAGTAACGATTCGCTCTAGCTGAAGAAGCTCATTCTCATCAAAGGCAATAGCTGCCTTTCTAATCTCGAGCATGGTATGCCTCACAACGCCGTTGGGAACGCTCTACCCTAGCATAGACCTTCTTTAGAAATTTAAGCGCCCCTTTTTCATCGCCGTCAGTAATGATTCTCTCCAGCTCAAGCAGTTCTTTTTCATCAAAACCAATCGCCGTCCTTCTCAGTTCAAGCATGATATGCCTCTCTTTCTATTGTCGTTTATACTCCCTGAGCAATGCATCTGAGTAATCATTATCCGCAGCTGGTGCTACATAGTTGTAAATTTTGCCCCTTTTGAGCAATTCTTTTTTGATAGCATCATCATCGGCTAGCTTCAGGTCAGCAACCTCCTTGAGAATGCTTTCTAAGTTCATGATGCCTACCTGGAAACCATTGGGCAGGGTCAGCTTCCTCGCCATCCTGGCGGCAGCAGCCGGACAACACGGCTTCTCTTGTTGCATTTCTCCTCCTACTTGCGTGATTTAAATAGCTAAAACTACTCTTTAGGTAATTTATCCTCAATCCACTTCCTTACCTCCTGAGGGCTAGGGATTCTGCCTTCACATACCTTCACCCCATCGATGACCACAGCCGGTGTCATTATCACGCCTCTAGCACTAATCTGTCTTACATCCCTTATCTCTACAACCTGGGCCTCTTCACCAAGTTTCTTTCCCAGCTCTTTCAGCGCTTCAAACACATTCTTCGCCGTGGCGTGACATCTCCAGCAACCAGGTCCACAAACCTCGATAATCATTTGCCGTAACACCTCCTTAAAACATTTACTTGCATCAGCCTAGAATAAATCCAGCCACCCAGCCTACCAGCGTTCCCAGCGCTATAATCGTCGGGATATAGATAAGAGCCTTCCTCACCCCAAAAACCCTGCCAATGGCTAGCCAGCTAGGCAGGCTAATCCCCGGCCCGGTGAGGAGTAGGGCTAAGGCTGGTCCCTTACCCATGCCCAGATTCATCAACGTGTGCACGAATGGAGCTTCGGTCATAGTGGCGAAATAGGTAACGGCGCCAATCAGGGTGGCTAAAAATGACTGTCGCAGACCGGCACCCCCAAGCCAGGTCTTAATCCATTCCTGAGGTAGAACAGCGCCGATAATCCCGACGATAAAGACTCCAGTCAGCAGCAGAGGGAAAATTGTGCGTACAAACCACCATGTCTCCCTGAGCCAGGCTCTAATCCTGTCTCTATCTAACGCCCTCCAGGTGTAAATGGCTACCACTGCCAGTCCTGCCGCCCACACAATCACCTTTTGCCAGTACGGTCCCTGGGACACTATATAATTCGGCGCCAGCAACCATCCTATCAACAGCAGAAGTAGAATGAGACTCTTCCTTGCCATCAACTGCCCACCGCTCACCTGGATAGTTGAAACGCGGTTTTTCTCCTCCCGATAAAAGGCGTAGAACATGACAAAGCCGACGGCAAAAGCCGTGACCAGAGCACTCACTAGCCTGGCTACAACCATCTCAGAACCGAGGATTGAGCCGGTGTAGACCAGAGCCAGGATGTTAGCCGCCGGAGCCACCCACAGCAATATGAAGGCGGGGCCAATACCAGCGCCGCCACGGTAGATGCCACTGGATACTGGTATGACGGTGCAGGAACAGACGGAAATGAAAAAGCTGCCACCGGCGGCAATGCCGAAGGCTCTCAGCCTTCGGGCTGCGGCGCCGAGATACTTGATTATAGTCTCTCGTGAAACGAAGGTTACTATCCCACCAGCCAGAAGAAAAGCAGGAATGAGACAGGTAAGCACGTGTAAAGCAATATATTCCCGAAGAGCATCACGCCCAGCAATCAACACTTCAACAGCCATACCGTTTCTTCCCTATATGCGCCTAAAAGCATCAAATACAGTTTAAGAAAGAAGCGTTACTTCCTTAACTGCGAACACTAGCCGGGCCAACACGCTCAGCCTTCTTGAGGCGCTCCCTATCCTGGGCTACTACTTTATTGCCCTCCAGCGCTTTCTTCACCACTTTGACTAAGTCGGAGAAGTATTCCTTCATCCCTTCTTGATCTATTGAGTACACCGACCATATTCCCTCCTTTTTCAACTTCAGGAAACCGGCGTCATACAAGGCGCTCAGATTGCGGGAAGCCCGGGTCTGGGAGATGTTAAGCGCCTGCATTACCTCACACACACAACACTCCCTCTCCAGAAGCAAGTTCATAATCCTGAGCCTGGTCGCATCGGACAGTGCTTTTAGGGCTTTAATTAGGTCCTCCATAACTCCCCCTTGGATTATATGCATATATGCGCATATCCACATACATTATACTGCTCTTCTTTTTATCCGTCAATACTTCCTCCCATTTAGATGTTTCTTTGAACCAATCTGTGGTGGTGCTATAATTAACCTTAGTATGGATATTCTAGCTGGGCTTAACCCAGCGCAGCGGGAGGCGGTAGAGGCGATTGGTGGTCCGGTGCTGATTTTAGCCGGTCCGGGTAGTGGCAAAACCAGGGTTATCACCCATCGCGTGGCTTATCTGATTAAGGTCTGTGGAATTAGCCCTCGCCATATTATGGCGGTTACCTTCACCAATAAAGCTGCCAGGGAAATGGAAGAGAGGCTTTACCACCTCGTCGGCGGTCAGGTAAAGGATTTAACCCTAGGCACCTTTCATGCTATTTGTGCTCGCATCCTGCGTCGGGACGGCAAGGGAATAGGCGTCGACCCCAAGTTTGTCATCTATGATGAAGAAGACCAGACCAGCCTGCTAAAGCGTAGTATCCAGGAGGTAGGTCTTGACCCCAAGCAATATGCCCCCCGGGCTATAGCCTCAGCCATTAGTGCGGCTAAGGTTCGAGTGTTCACCCCGAAAGACTATGTTGAGCGCAGCCGTAGCTATTTTGAAGAGGTAGTTAGCCGGGTCTATGAGCGCTATCAGCGCTTGTTAACCGAAAGTAACGCCCTTGACTTTGACGACCTGTTAATGAAGGCGGTTCAGCTATTTAGAAATAGCCCGGAGATCTTAGCTCGATACCAGACGAGATACCAGCATATCCAGGTAGATGAGTTTCAGGATACTAATCTGGTTCAGTATGAACTAATAAAGCAACTGGGCGGAAAGTATGGCAATATATGTGTTGTTGGCGACCCCGACCAGTCAATCTACTCGTGGCGGTTTGCCGACCTGCGCAATATCCTTAGCTTTGAGAAGGATTACCCCAAGGCTAAATTGGTGCTGCTGGAGCAGAACTATCGGTCGACGAAAAAGATTCTGGAGACGGCATTCCATATAATCTCAGCCAGTCGGGAGCGCAAGCCCAAAGGACTGTGGACGGATAACGAACCGGGTGAGTTGACTACGGTGGTTGAGACCTATACCGAGCAAGAGGAAGCCCAATTTGTGGTTAATGAGATTGAACGCTTGGTAAATCAGGGGAAGGCTAGCCTGGGCAGCTGTGCGGTAATGTATCGGACCAATGCCCAGTCACGGGCTCTTGAGGAAGCTTTTGTTCGCTACGGGACGCCCTATAAGCTGGTGGCTGGTACCCGCTTCTACCAGAGACGGGAGATTAAGGATATTATCGCCTACCTCAAGCTTATCCACAACCCTTATGATACGGTTAGCCTGCTAAGAATAATCAATGTCCCTCAGCGGGGTATTGGTCAGCAGACTCTAGCCAGGTTATCTGGCTGGGCAAAGTCTATGGGTATATCTCAATATGAAGCGCTGCGCTTGATAAGCAAGCCCAAAGACGATAAGCAGTTCTTTAGTCCTCACATCGCTAGGGCATTGGTTGGCTTTCTAGACTTGATAGAAGAATTCATCGCCCGTAGTCGGGAACTCAACTTAGTTGATTTACACGATTTGGTTGTGGAGCGCTCTGGCTATAGGGGATACATATTGGGTCAACCCGACGGCGAGGAGCGGTGGGAAAACATCCTGGAGCTTCGTACCGTTGCCCAGCAATATCGAGATTTGAAACCTGGTGAAGGCTTGTCTGCCTTTCTGGAAGGGGTAACCCTGGTATCTGATGTCGATGGGCTTGATGAGACTGTGGATGCGGTAACCCTGATTACCCTGCACCAGGCTAAGGGGCTGGAGTTTCCGGTGGTGTTTATCGTTGGTATGGAGGATGGAATCCTGCCCCATATTAAGTCGTTTGACGACCCCGAGCAGATGGAGGAGGAACGGCGGCTGTGTTACGTTGGTATAACCAGAGCCAAGCAGAGGGTTTATCTGGTTTATGCCTTCCGCCGCAGCCTGATGGGCTCAAGCACAGTTAGTAAACCATCGCGCTTCTTAAGTGATATACCCCAGCAGCTGGTTTCCAGTGGTGGTTGGTGGCAGGGGGAGGAGAGCCGAATTGCCACCGCTATCTATTCCTGGGATAAACCTTCAGCTTCCAGCCCAGTTACTCAGGAGTTCAAGGCTGGCGACCATGTCCGCCATGACCAGTTTGGTGATGGGGTGGTGGTAAGCTGCCAGCCGGTAAAGGATGATACCGAGGTAGTGGTTGCTTTCAAAGGGATGGGGGTTAAAAAGCTTTCACTGAGCTTCGCTAGGTTAGAGAAGGTAGAATAGTTCTTTAAGGATTTCATCAAAGCTATTGACATCTTACACGAAACCGTGTATAATTAGCTAACATGGCGATTAGAGTTTTAGAGCCTCAAGTAGTGTCCCGGATTGCGGCTGGGGAGGTGGTGGAGAGACCGGCATCGGTAGTAAAAGAGCTGGTGGAGAATTCACTGGATGCTGGTGCCAGCCAGATTTCGGTTGAGGTCAGGGGTGGTGGGGTAAGCCTGATACGGGTGATGGATAATGGGTCGGGAATCCCAGCCGCCGATGTTGAGCTTGCCTTTGACCGCTATGCTACCAGCAAGATAGGCAGTCTAGATGACTTAGAGTCTATTTCTAGCCTTGGCTTTCGCGGTGAGGCACTGCCCAGTATCGCCGCCGTAGCCCAGGTTGATATTGTTACCCGGGCTGCCGGCGAGCCGGCAGGCACTTACCTCAGTTTGCAAGATGGGGAGGTGGTTAACCGGGAAAGCCAAGGGCGCTCTCAGGGGACTACGGTTACGGTCAAGAATCTCTTCCGTAAGGTGCCGGCAAGGCTAAAATTCCTCAAGTCGCCGGTTACCGAAAATAGTCATATCGCTAATGTAGTCAGCCGGTATGCCCTTGCCTTCCCCGGGGTTAAGTTTACTTTGTTCATTGATGGCCGGGCGAGTCTAAGGACACCGGGCAGTGGTCGGCTGATAGACAGCATAATTGAGGTTTACGGCTTAGAAGTAGCCCGGAATATGCTGGAGATTGAGGATAGGGGGTGGGAAGGTGGGGCAGCCTCATCAGTTTTGGTAACCGGCATGGTCGGCTCGCCGGCAATAAGCCGTTCCAGTCGAGATTACCTTAGCCTTTTTGTCAATCGCCGCTGGACAAATAGTCGTTTGTTAGCCTGGGCGGTGGAGGAGGCTTATCACGGGCTGTTGATGTCAGGGAAACACCCGATTGCCGTTATCAACATTTCACTCTCCCCTAAAGAGGTGGACATTAATATCCACCCGACTAAAAGTGAAGTGAAATTCCAAAACGAACACGCCGTTTTTAGCGCTGTCCAGAAGGCAGTCCGGCAGACGCTAATCAGACTGATGCCAGTGCCTAAAATTGAGGAAGTCGCCACCGCCTACGGAGCGCCTTCGGTACCAAGGCGGGGATTACCGGTATCAGCCCAAGCTGGGAGGATTCTTACCCCTTCGCTACCATTAGCCCCTCAGATGCCGGCAGTAACTCTGCCGGCTCTACGGATTTTAGGTCAGCTCTCGAGTAGTTATATTATCGCTGAGGGACCTGATGGGTTATATCTTATTGACCAGCATGCTGCCCATGAGCGTATCCTTTTTGAAAGGCTTCAAGACCAGCGGTCACGGCAGGAAATAGAGGTCCAGGGGCTACTTCAGCCGGTAACTTTTGAGGTCAGTCCCAAGCAGGAGGAAGTCTTGAAATCCCGGTGCCAAGACCTAGCTGAATTTGGATTCTCTATCGAGCCTTTTGGTGAAAGGACCTTTTTAGTCCGGGCAGTGCCAGCTTTGCTGGCTAACAAGGACTGGGCAGAAATGGTGAGGGAATTGTTAGATTCTTTGGGGGGGAAGGGTGATTGGGGGGAAAGGATAGCCATATCCATGGCTTGTCACGGTGCGGTGAAAGCCGGGCAGGTATTAACTGATGACGAAATGCGTCAGCTGGTGCGGCAACTGGAGCAAATAGCTACTCCACACACCTGCCCCCATGGTCGACCGACAATGGTTCGACTCAGCTTAGGGCAGCTCGGGAGTGAGTTTGGGCGAAGATAATTGTTCTTGCAACGGGTAGTTAGGGACAAGCCCCCATTCATCTGGTGGCCAGATTGATAGCCAGGCCTTGCCGATTATGTCTTTGCGTTTTACCGTCCAGTCGTTGTGGGAATCGTTGCTGTTATTGCGGTTATCACCAAGAACGAAGTAATTATTGGCTGGGATTTCTTGCTCACCGAAGGTGTAGCCGGGAGGGTCTTCAATATATGGCTCGTATAGTTGGCAACCATTAACGTACACCACTCCCTCTTTTATCTCAACGGTGTCGCCGGGTAAAGCAATAATGCGCTTAATGTAATCAGCCCGCTGGTTAGAGGGCGGGTGAAACACAATTACATCGCCCCGCTGAGGTTCACGGAAGCGATAGATAGCTTTGTTAATTAATAGTCGTTGCCCTTCCTCAAAACTGGGCTCCATACTGACGCCGATGACAACAAAACTTTGGACTGCGGTTCGGGAGACGATGAAGATTACTATAGCCACGATGATGATAATCAAAGCTTCACGGAGAAAACCTTTCATTTATTAGGCATTTCCTTTTCTAGATTTAATAATTGGAATGGCTGAGGAGGGTTTAAAGCTTTCCAAGGGTCTTATTATACCCTATCTGCCTTTATCCTTCCAGTCTTGTCCAAGTTGCACTTTTTTGAACCGAGGTGCTAGAATGGGGGTAATATGGACTATATGGAGCAGGCACTGTCTCTGGCTAGGTTAGCCTTGGGCCAGGTTAGTCCTAATCCGGCGGTTGGGGCAGTAATTGTTAGGGATGATGAGGTTGTGGGACAGGGCTACACCCAACCCCCCGGTTCCCCCCATGCCGAAGTAGTCGCTCTAAAGCAGGCAGGCGAGCGAGCCCGAGGCAGCGTGATGTATGTTACTCTGGAACCCTGCTGCCATCATGGTCGAACCCCGCCATGTACTCAGGCAATCATTGCTGCCGGCATTACTGAGGTTCATTTGGCTATGCTCGACCCTAACCCGCTAGTTTCAGGGCGGGGCAAAGACGAATTGGAGGGAGAAAGCATAAGGACATGTGTCGGTAAGCACGAAGCCGAGGCAAAACAGATTAACGAGGCTTATGTTAAATTCATTACTACTGGTATGCCCTTCGTTACTGCCAAATTTGCCATAAGCTTGGATGGGAAGATTGCCACTAAGAGTGGTGATTCTAGATGGATTAGCGGCGAGGCAGCTAGGAAGCAGGTCCACAATCTGCGTTATACCACTGATTGCATCATGGCCGGGGTAAATACGGTTCTGGTTGATGATCCCCGCCTTACTGCAAGGAGTTGTGGTGGCAAGGGAGGAAAAGCCAGGGTGCAGCCACTGCGTGTCATCGTGGATAGTAAAGGACGTACGCCATTAACCGCCCGGGTATTCAGCGAGCCGGGTAAGACACTGCTGGCAGCGGCTAGATTGGTCAAACTGGAGGAGAAAAGGGCTTATGCTCAGGCTGGTGCCGAGTTATTAGAATTGCCCTCAGCCGAAGGGCAGGTCGACTTGGAGAAGTTATTAAAAGTATTAGGTCAGCGTGAAATTACCAGCGTCTTAGTCGAGGGCGGTGGCACTCTCCTTGGCTCCCTGTTTGACCGTGGGCTGGTCGATAAGGTTGTTGCTTTTGTCGCCCCGATCATTATTGGTGGCAAGGAGGCAAAGACGGCAGTGGCTGGTAATGGGGTGGATAAAGTGGTAGACTCACTTAAATTAGAGCGGGTCAGTGTTGACAGGCTTGGCGAAGACTTGATGGTCAGCGGATATGTTTCGGCAAGACCTCAAAAGCAGGAGTGAGGATGTTTACCGGGATTGTAGAGGAGGTAGGTAAAGTTACTTCAGCCCAACCCGGAAATCTGGTTATCACCGCCAGCAAAGTCCTCCAGGGAATGGAAATAGGCGGCAGCATCGCCGTTAACGGGGTGTGCCTGACAGTAACCAGTCTTGATAGTAACTCGTTCTCAGTTGACATAATGCCAGAGACACTAGGGCGGACTAACCTTAGCTTCTCGGGGGCTGGGGATGAAGTTAACCTGGAACGGCCGCTAACTCTGGAAAAACAGTTAGGTGGGCATCTAGTTCAAGGTCATATAGATGATACCGGAAGGGTAACCTCGGTTACCTGGGACGGAGAGGCAATGCTAATTAGATTTGAAGCCCCTCCCGAAGTAATGCGCTATGTAGTCAGGAAAGGCTTTATCGCTGTTGACGGGGTTAGTTTAACTATCGTTGATTGTGATGCCAGCTCATTTCTGGTTTCTATTGTTGAATATACCCGGAGACATACTACCCTAGGTAGCAAGCAGGCAGGCGACCTAGTTAATTTAGAGGTAGATATTGTTGCCAAATATCTAGAGCGGCTCAGCCAGGCTCACTGCTCAGGCATAACCGTTGATTTCTTACAGGAGCATGGTTTTATAGTAGGTTAATCTTTGGTCGAGGGTAATATGGGGATATCAAGCATTTCTGAGGCTATTGAGGATATAAAGGCGGGCAAGTTTGTCATCATTGTTGATGATGAGGATAGGGAGAATGAGGGTGACCTAGCCTTAGCCGCGGAGAAGGTTACTCCCGAAGCTATTAACTTTATGGCTCAGCATGCCAGGGGACTCATTTGTTTGCCTGTTATCGGCAAGAGGTTAGACGAATTAGGTATTCCCTTGATGGTAGGGGAGAATACCTCAAAATTTTCCACCGCCTTTACTGTATCCATCGAAGCTAAGCATAAGGTGAGCACCGGTATTTCAGCCGCCGATAGAGCTGAGACAATAAAGGCGGTAATTGACCCAGCCACCAAACCTGAGGACTTAGCCCGGCCGGGGCATACGTTTCCCTTACGGGCGAGGGACGGTGGCGTCCTCGTCCGGGCGGGGCATACTGAGGCTATAGTTGATTTAGCCAGACTAGCCGACCTCTACCCAGCCGGGGTCATCTGTGAAATTTTGAATGAAGATGGCTCTATGGCACGGCTACCTCAACTTGAGGTAATGTCAGAAAAGTACGGGATTAGGATGGTAACTGTGGCTGACCTCATTACCTATCGCCGTCGTCATGAGAAATTAGTTCACCGGGTAGCTGAGGCTAAGTTACCGACTAAGCATGGTGAGTTCACCGCTATTGCCTATAAAAGTGATATTGACCCTGATAAACACCTGGCTTTAGTAATGGGAGACATATCTACTGAAGAGCCGGTCTTAGTCCGGGTCCATAGTGAGTGTGTTACCGGGGATGTGTTTGATAGCCTTCGCTGTGATTGTGGTGACCAGATTGGTTTAGCCATGCAGTCCATTGCTAATGAAGGGCGAGGCGTTTTTCTGTACATGAGGCAGGAGGGGCGGGGCATTGGTTTCCATAACAAGATTCGTGCCTATGCCCTTCAGGACAAGGGTCTGGACACTGTAGAGGCTAATTTATCTCTGGGGTTTGCCCCGGACCTGAGGGACTATGGCATAGGTGCCCAAATTTTAGCCGAGCTAGGTTTACACCAGATTCGATTGCTCACCAACAACCCCAAGAAGGTAATAGGTTTGGAAGCTTATGGGCTAAAGGTGGTGGAGACGGTTCCTATTGTTGCCCCCCCTAACCCATATAACCGTAATTACTTGGAGACAAAGCGGAAAAAGTTAGGTCATCACTTAGAAACACTAACGACTTCCGATAAAGACCGCCAAAAAACTTCACAATAAGGAGAGGTCAATGAACAAGCATTTTGAAGGTTCGTTACTGGGGAAGGGGTTGAGGTTTGGGCTGGTTGTCTCTCGTTTTAACGAGTTTATTACTAAGAAACTACTTGAGGGAGCACAGGATGCTCTGCGTCGCCATGGCGTTAATGAGGCAGATATAGACATCGCCTGGGTACCTGGCTCATTTGAGATTCCGTTAGTAGCCAAGAAACTAGCCCAATCCAAGAAGTATGATGCCGTTATCTGCCTTGGTGCTGTGGTTCGTGGCGGGACACCCCATTTCGAGTATATTGCCGCCGAAGTAACTAAGGGCATTGCTAAAGTGGGTCTGGAGACGGGGCTGCCGGTTATTTATGGCGTAATCACTGCCGATACCCTAGAGCAAGCTATTGAGCGGGCAGGGACTAAAATGGGGAATAAAGGCTTTCAAGCTGCAGAGGATGCCATTGAAATGGCTAATGTACTCAAGAGTATAGGCTAACTATACCCTTGAGTACATCGCCGAGTTGTAACTGTGGTGGAAGTTAGGATTTTTCTCAGTCGGTAACCTTATAGACTATATCTCCTCGCCTCACCCGCTCACTGACTTTAATCCCGACTAAATCTCCGGCTTTAGCTTGCTTAACATCCACGTTATTGATTTGCATTGAGTCAACAATGAGTTCCATATCAGTGGTGTGTCCCTTAATGTGGATTTTGTCCCCCACTTTCACCGGCGCCGCTAGTTCAACCCCAGCTACCACGGGTCTGGCGAAGAAGTCGGTCACCTTTCCAATTACTACCTCAGGCATTGGGATTCCTCCTTTATGTTTAATGTGAGATAGTTTTATTGCTTTTAAATTAGTATACGCTATCTAGTTTGTCTAAATCAATATTTAATCTTTGACATAGTCCCAACTGTAACCTATAATTAGTTTGATTTATTAATTACCCTGGGGGTTACGGCATGGTGGAGAAAAAAACCCCTGCCCCAGTGACTCAGGGGCAAAAGATTGATATTGAAAATCTTAAACGGCGTCTGGATATGTTAGACCAGCGCTTAGATAATATTGATTCAATGGTTACCGCCGTGGCTGAACGGGTAATGAGCCAACCGATTACTATTATCATAACCTGTCCTCACTGTGGTAGCAACTTAGAGGTTGCTATCTTAGGTGTTAGGAAGCCGAAGAAATAACGCCTTGATTATCTCTTGGCTATTTGATAAAGTATCGTAGCATTTTCTGTTCTTTGCTTTGCCCAGCTCTCTAATTGGCAGCCGTGATAAATTATGTGTTAAATTGTGCCCAAAATTTGGACTTATATCGAGGTCGTTTAAGGGGTAGATTGAAGGGGCAAAGCCCCCTAAAAATCTTCCTGCCCTGACTAGAGACGGAGGATAAATATGCAAATAGTAGCTACCATTAATCGGACTAAATATGAGCTCTTCCGATGGAGGTATGAGCTCAGTGTACCCAAGAAGTTAGCCCTGGCTATAGGTATTGCCGGTCTTACTGGACTTCTGGCTCAGGCTAGAATCCCACTTCTGTGGAGCCCAGTGCCAGTGACCGGGCAAACCTTTGCCGTTCTCCTTGCCGGTGTTCTTTTGGGCAGGTGGTGGGGAGGCATAAGTTTGGCTCTGTACGCCGGTCTCGGTGCTGCTGGGGTTCCTTGGTTTTCAGGCTGGTCTGGAGGTGCGGGTTACCTTGCCGGATCAACCGGGGGATACATAATCGGCTTTATCTTGGCTGCCCTTTTCATAGGTTACTTCACCGATACCTATGTTAGGTCGAGGGGCTTCTTAAGCATGTTAGCCCTCATGCTCTTTGCCAACTTTGTTCTAATTTATGTCCCGGGTCTCCTTCAGCTTGGGCTGTGGCTCAGGTCGGTAGGGGGAGGGCCTGTTTCCTTTACCACTCTCCTCAGCATGGGGGCTATTCCCTTTATACCCGGTGATATAACCAAGGCGGTAATGGCGGCAGCTATAGCCAAAGGAATAACACCTAAATTAGCCTACAACGGGGAGTTAGACAAGAGTAAGTAAGGTGCGTTTGACGGCTGAGGAAGCTTCTTGTAAAATTATTGTATTGGTGGGCGGTTAGCTCAGTTGGTTAGAGCGCTGCGTTGACATCGCAGAGGTCAGTGGTTCAAGTCCTCTACCGCCCACTATCGTGTACGGTAGACAGAACGCTCATTAGGTTCTCAATATTTCCGCAGAATATTTTTGGCTTCAAACTCAAAGAGCTTCACGGTAACTTCCTTAGCGCATCTTAGGCTTGAGGTTCATACTGTACAGCAATGCCCTTTTCTATTAACTCTTGGATTTCCTCTTTGCTATATCCCAGCTCTGCTAGAACTTGGCTAGTGTGCTCACCAAGCTGAGGGGGTCGCATCCTCGTTTTAGGTAACTCTCTTGATATCATTACTGGCATTCGAACTGTTCTAACTTGCCCTGCACCGGGATAATCCCATTCCTCAATCAACCGCCGAAACTGTATTTGGGGGTCTTGGCAAACTTCAGCCACATTTAGGAGCCGACCACATGGAACATTCGCTGCTAGTTTGGATTCCAGCTCAATGCTGGTATATTGTTTGCAGGTCTCGCTTATCTTGGGGATCAACTCATTCCGGTGTTTAAGCCTTCCCTCAACCGTAGAATAGCGAGGGTCGCTGGCAAGTTCGTCTAACCCAAGCGCCTGACAGAAAGCTACCCAGAATCTATCTGTGGTGACCCCAATCCAGATCGGAGTATCCTTAGTGTCAAAAGCTTGGTAAGGTGCAAACGATGCATGCCCTGTTCCGGCACGTGAAGGAAGTCTGCCAGTAATGGAATGATGGATTATATAGGTGCTCATCGCCCAAACGGCAGTGTCTAATAAGGCAACATCTATCCTCCGTCCCTTACCTGTCCTCTCTCGATCCCACAAACATGCCAGGATGGCACAAAGTGCATATAAGCCGGTAGTTTGATCAATGAGGGGGGGAGCCTGTCTCACCGGTGGTCGATCAGGTTCCCCGGTTGCTATCATAATGCCTGACATTGCCTGAGCTACTGGGTCATAAGCTGGACGCTGGCTATAAGGTCCCTCTTGCCCAAAACCAGACGCTGAACAATATATTATTCGGGGATTCAGTTGAGTTACCCTATCATAGCCTAGACCAAGTTTATTTACAGTGCCAGGCACCAAGTTTTCGACAAAAACATCAGCCGTCTTGACCAATTTTAGAGCTATTTCCTGACCCTCCTTTGTTGTTAAGTCCAGCGCTATGCCTCGTTTATTACGGTTCGCAGCTAGGAACCACGCACCATCCATAGCGTAGCGAAAATGCTCACCCTCAGGCGGCTCGACCTTTATCACATCAGCACCTAAATCTCCTAGCAACATGGTGGGAAGGGCGCCAGCAACAGCTGAAGTCAAATCGACAACTTTTATTCCTTGTAAAAAATTCATGTCACCTCCTGGGATTACAATTTGGCTAGTCCACACTCACCCTCAGGCTGTCTAAAAACCTTCCTTTCTGGAGGCTAATCACCGACCAAAGCTAATAATTCTACATCAGGTGGCGCTAAGTTAAAAAGCGGAAGTTGACTGAAATACTTTTATGTTGGCATGATGCCGTGCTTCTTTCCCGGTCTTTGTTCCTTTTTGTCTATTGCCATTTCCAGTGCTTTTATCAGCCTCAGCCTGGTTTCTGCCGGGTCAATTACATCGTCAATATGTAGGTGCTCGGCGGCTCTATATGGATTGGCAAATGTAGCTCTATACTCCTTTATCTTCTCCTGCAATAGTTTGTCGGGGTCGTCTGCCTTTTCCAACTCCTTTCTGAATATTATAGCTGCCGCTCCCTCTGGTCCCATTACGGCTAGCTCAGTGGTAGGCCAGCAGAATACGGCATCAGCGCCTAAGTCTTTACTGCACATTCCGAGGTAAGAGCCTCCGTATGCCTTTCTGATAGTGAGGGTAATCTTTGGCACCGTAGCCTCGGAATAAGCGTAAAGCATCTTAGCTCCGTGTCTAATTATTCCGCCCCATTCCTGTTCCGTTCCTGGTAGATATCCGGGGACATCAACCAAGTTGACGAGCGGAATATTAAAGGCGTCACAGAACCGGATGAACCGGGAGGCCTTATCACAGGCATCAATATCTAGAGCTCCCGCTTTTGACATCGGTTGTTGAGCTATTATGCCCACCGACCAGCCGTTGAGTCTAGCAAAACAGGTGATAATGTTAGTGGCAAATATGGGGAATATCTCGAAGTAATTTCTCTTCCCACCCTGCCTTTGGTCAAATACCCTCTCAATTACCTTGTGTATGTCGTATGGCCTACTTGGATTCGCTGGGACAATATCAAATAGGGTTGCATCTATACGCGTTGGGTCATCCCCCCAATCAACTCTTTTAGGAGTCTCTCTGTTGTTTGACGGCAGATAGCCCAGTAGTTCCCTTATACTTTGCAGACATTCTTCCTCACTATTTTCAGAGCGGCAAGCAACTCCTGCCTTTTTCTGGGCCACAGTGGCGCCGCCAAGCTCTGTATCGCTAATCTCCTCTCCCATTATAGCCTTAACCACCTTTGGTCCAGTGATATAGGCATAACTTGTGCCTTCAACCATGAGTATGAAGTCCATCAGCGCTGGAGAATATACGCCACCCCCAGCACAGGGACCGAGAATGGCGCATATTTGAGGAACTACTCCAGAATATATTGAATTTCTGTAGAAGATTTGGCCGTAACCGGCTAAAGCATCAACACCATCTTGGATTCTTGCGCCTCCAGAATCATTTATTCCTATGATAGGACAACCTCCCTTAGCTGCGCTATCCATTATTCGGCAAATCTTTGCGGCGTGTATTTCTGACAGGGTTCCACCTACGCTGGTGAAATCTTGGGCATAAACATACACTTTTCTGCCGTCAATCTTTCCATACCCAGTGATTACCCCGTCCGCTGGCACCTGTATTTTATCCATACCAAAAGCGGTACCTCTATTTGTAGCGAACATTCCAATCTCGCAAAATGTCCCCTCATCCAGTAACTTCTCAATTCGCTCACGTGCCGTTAGCTTACCTCGCGCTCTCTGTTTTTCCACATTCTCGCTGCCCCCCATCTCCTTAACCTTTTGTCTACGCCCTTGTAGCTCAGCTAGCAATTTCTTCTTCATTTGCTTATCTTCATTTGTTGTCATGCTATTCCCCCGGCTCAACTAGTTCGATTAATACCTTCGTTTGTTTAGGATGCAGAAAGGCTATCCTAGTGCCTTTAACACCTCTCCTTGGCCTCTCATCGATGAGCTGGATCCCTTTTTCTCTCAGCGTGTCTAGCGCCTGTTGAATATCACTTACTTCCAGAGCCAAGTGATGTAGTCCCTCCCCCCTTTTTTCGATGTACTTAGCAATAACTCCTTCGGGATCGGTTGACTCTAGTAATTCAATCTTACTCTCACCCACCGGGATAATGGCAGTCCTCACCTTCTGCGCTTCCATAATCTCTATATCTTCAACCTTTAGCCCTAGGGCATCGGTATATAGCTTTAGGGCATCTTCGATACTATTTACCGCAATCCCTATATGGTTAATCTTTTTAATCAATGCCTCTCCCCGACAGGTTTTCTTCAATGAACTTGACAATTTCGGCAAGGGGTGTGCCTGGGCCAAAGATCTGGGCGATACCAGCCTCTCTTAACTTGGGGATATCTTTCTTTGGTATGATTCCGCCCCCAATAAACAGGATATCCCTGCCCCCCTTTTCTCTGACCAGACTCACTGTTTTCGGGAATAAAGATAGGTGAGCGCCAGATAGGCAACTGAGACCAACCACATCTACATCCTCTTGAATAGCCGCCTCGGCAATTTGCTCTGGCGTTAGACGTAACCCAAGATAGATTACCTCCATTCCGGCATCTCTTAAACCTCGAGCTACTGCTTTGATTCCCCTATCATGCCCGTCTAGCCCAGGTTTAGCTATTAAGACTCGTATTTTTCTATTCTGCACAGCAAATACCTCTCAGCTTAGAATATATTTGGCTCTCGGTATTCCCCAAACACATCCCTCAGGGCATTGCTTATCTCTCCTACGGTGGCATAAGCCTTAACTGCTTCAATTAGTGCTGGCATAACATTCTCGTCACTCTTAGCCACGTTGCGTACTCTATCTAGCACCTCGCTTACCTTCTGGTTATCTCTTTCTTGCTTTAATCTTTTTAATCTCTCTATCTGTCTTTTCTCAACTTCTTCGCCAATCTCTAGAACCTTTGGTGCCTGCTCCTCTTCTACTGTGAACTTATTCACACCGACAACAACTTGTTCACCAGCATCTACTGCCCTTTGATAGTTATAGGCTGAAGTTGCAATTTCTCTCTGGATATATCCCTTCTCTATTGCTTTTAAGGCACCGCCCATTTTATCAATTTCATTGATATATCTCATTGCCTTATCTTCTATTTGGTTGGTTAAGTATTCTATGTAGTATGAGCCGCCTAGCGGGTCAACAGTGTCGGTGACGCCGCTCTCATAGGCAATGATTTGCTGGGTTCTTAGGGCAACTTGCACTGCTTCCTCACTGGGCAAAGCCAGTGCCTCGTCAAATGAGTTGGTGTGTAAAGATTGGCAGCTCCCCAATACAGCAGCTAAAGCCTGCAAGGTTACTCTCACGATGTTATTAAGTGGTTGTTGCTCGGTCAGTGTGAACCCGTCGGTTTGAACATGATATCTTAACATCATCGACCTCGGGTTCTTGGCACCAAATCTTTCCTTCATTATCTTAGCCCATAGCCGGCGTAATGCCCTAAACTTGGCGGCTTCCTCAAGAAAGTTGGTGTAGGCAGCAAAAAAGAATGAGAATCGGGGGGCAAACGAGTCAACATCCATTCCTTTGTCTATCATCGCTTGAACATAGGCAATTCCATTAGCTAGAGTAAAGCCAGCTTCTTGAGCAGCGGTAGCCCCAGCCTCCCGCATATGATAGCCACTGATGCTTATTGAGTTCCATAGTGGCATATTTTGGGCGCAATAGGAGCAAATATCGGTAACCAATCGCATAGATGGAGTCGGCCCAAAGATATACGTGTTTCTGGCTATATATTCCTTTAATATATCATTTTGCACCGTTCCTCTGAGTTTATCAGCACTTTTTCCCTGCTTTTCGGCAGCAGCAATATATAAGGCCAATAGAATTGGTGCCGTGGAGTTAATGGTCATTGATGTACTCACCTCAGCTAATGGAATACCATTCCAAAGCCTCTCCATATCTTGAAGTGAGTCTATGGCGACACCACACTTGCCAACCTCTCCAGCGGAAAGCGGGTGGTCTGAATCATATCCCTCTTGGGTAGGTAGGTGGAAGGCGACACTAAACCCAGTTTGCCCTTGCTCGTACAAATATTTGTACCGTTTATTCGTCTCTTCTACAGTGGCAAAGCCAGCATATTGGCGCATAGTCCATAATTTACTCCTATAGCCAGTGGGCATTATGTGCCTGGTATAGGGATATTCACCAGGAACACCAATGTCATCATGCTTACACTCCTTCAAATCGGCCGGTGTATATACCCTATTGACTACAATTCCATCAACGGTAGTCCTAAACTCTTTCTTTCTTTTGGTTATTTCATTTTTCTTCTCAGGCATTCCCCTCCCCCTAAGTGCACTTAATGGTTTTTACGCCGCTTGTCTATTAATTCATAGAGCTCCTCGATTCCCACACCGTTTATGGCTTGAGTAGTTATAATTGATGGTTCGGATTTTCCAGGTTTGGCTCCCAATATAGCTCTAAGCTCAGCTGCTAGTGTTTCAGCCCCCTCATGGTCTGCCTTATTGACTACAATTATATTAGCAATTTCTAGCAGACCGGCTTTCATAGCTTGCATGTCGTCTCCAGACTCTGGTACTAGAATTAGGACAA
>CAYQQD010000006.1:0-21493 GCA_964419575.1 uncultured Dehalococcoidales bacterium
GCTTTATTAACGGTAAAACAGACGAGGCAGCCGACATACATCGTCGCCTCATGCCCCTAATTAATGCCTTATTTATCGTCTCCAACCCCATTCCGGTCAAGTATGCTCTTAACCATGTTGGCTTTAATGTAGGCAAACCACGCCTCCCCCTTACCGAGCCAGATGAAAAATCAGCCGCCATTATTAGGGACACCTTGAAAAACTACAAGATTGATTTGCCGTTGGCATAAGGAGAAAGGCTCCTTTTAAGATAAGGAGCACTAGATGGCATATTGGAACCGGCTGAGCATGAGTTCCACGGCGTGGCTCCACCCTTCCGGTCCTATCCCTTTCACCCGTTCCAGGTTCCGAATATCCAGCTTTTGCCAGCGCTTATCCGCACCTTGGACAAGCATCGGATGGTCAACACTCACTAGAAGAGGCAAATCACCCATACTATCGCCGATGCCAAAGGATATAATATTCCCGTAGTTGAGCTTGTATACCTCAAGCAGAACCCTGACTGCCTTGCCCTTGTCATTACCACCAGTTACTTCATAGAACCTTCCGCTACGTATAGAGACAAGGCCTGCCCTCTTGATTTCATTGAGCACCATTTCCACCACCCGGCTGCTCCCTTGAATCTTGAGCGTTTCGCTGTATTCCCGCTGCTTGGCAAATGCTGCCAGCTTTAAACTCAGTCCGGTTTCTTTAGCAATTTCCTCAACACTCATATCACCGAAGCTATTAATAAAGATGTCTCCCAGCTTAGGGTTGGCTTCTATCTGGCGACAGGCAGCATCTAAAGCCAGACTCAACCGGTGCCGTAACTCATTGTAAGGTATACCAAATTCAATGACCAGATAATCGGGTAAGGCTTTATCGTAAGAAAACGGAAGACGGAAGTAGTCTTTGGGGATGTAAACGGCACTACCATTTTCGACGATAAACGGTGCCGTGATACTAAGCTCCTCACGATAGAATTGCTGTTCCACCCTCGTCTTTGCTGAGCAAAAGACGATAGGAATTTCCTGTGCCTGAAGCTTTCTTACGGCATCCAGCGCCGCGGTGTAAGAATAGGACAACGGATGGAGTAGTGTCCCATCCAGGTCGGTAATCACTACCTTCGTTGCTACCTCCGCCCTCTTCCTCTTAACGCCGGTAATTCTGAACACAGCTTTCTCTGGTACTGTATAGCGGGTCACTTCACCTTCTATGGCTTCGGCAAAAGTCGGTAGGTTGACATTCTGCGGTGGCGGAATAAGCCGAACACGCGGCACCGGCTCGTCTGCCTTCAGGCACTCCATCTCCACCAGTTGCTTTCTGATAAGTTCCTTTGTTGCGTCCTCACATAGCAGGCTGTGGTAGATGACAGAGAGGCTGGGGAGGAGCATCTCCTGGAAAAGGTGCTCGTCGCCCCTTTCAGCATGGAGGTGAGGGTTGATGGTCTCGGTCTGGACAATCTCCACCCCTCTTTCGGCAACTTCTTTATCAATAACCGACGAAATCCCGCTGAACTGTTCCAATATGGAGATAAGCTCCTGGGTTTCCACAGCATAGCCTGAGCCATAGGTAAGCCTTTGTGCCAGTTCCAGGCTCATCGCATGTTCACCAGCGTTAGCGGTTTTGATAATCTCGGTCTCAAACTTGCCCTTGGTCGAGAGAAGTGTATTGAGAAATCGGTTACTTATCTCTGAGACACGACCCCACCGTTTGAAGTAAAGCTCCCCCATGACCTTTGGCTTGTAACGCCACATTATCCGAACCATTGAATACGGCGACTTAACCAGACTGAATCCAGTAGCGTAGTGTTTAACGTATTCTAACACGGCACCGGGTATATAATTATCCGTATCAACAAAACCGATGTAGTCTTTGCCCATGAGCGCTGCCAGAATAATGCCAATCATCATTCCCTCGCTTTTACCATGGCGGATAAGACCATCATCACCGATAATATCAGGGTAATTAGCTAAAGAGAAGGCTCTGGCTAAGGCAGCGTCTTTCTGGTGAACAATGAGAGCCTGGCGCTTGGTAATATTGCAAAACCGAGTTAAAATATCTCTTTCGCTCTTAAAGATGTCAGCCGCTTCCCCACCACTATTAGAGACGACTATCATCAAACAGTCATGGGGAACACCGCTCAAGACACCTTCAAAGACCTTGAGGTCTTCATTCTTTATCGGCAGGGCAATAGCCATTTTCTGTTCAATTTCCGCTACCGCCTCGCGGCTAGCACGCTGCACTCCGGCATCGTCCTTGAGTATTACCGAGCCGGAATCAAGCTCAAGGGCACGGCGTACATCACAGATGCTTATTGAGCCAAGATGGTCAGCCTGCCTAACAACCTCAAAACGCATAACACCTCCTCCAAGGCTGATTATGGTTATTGACCCAGAGCCTCGAGCCTAAACACCCTCCCTACTGGTGCGGATATTATATTGATATTATATTACAGAAAGGGCGTTTTATGAATGGTTTGCTCTCGCTCCGGTCCGACACAGATAAGGTTGACCGGGCAGCCAATAAGCTCTTCTATTCTTGTGACATATTGCTTGGCTCGCGCTGGTAGCTTATCATAATCTCGGATGTCGCTTGTTTGGGATTCCCAGCCCGCTAGCTCCTCATAGATAGGCTGACACCGTTCTAAACTAGCTACATTACCCGGGAAATAATCAATGGTCTTGCCATCCAGTTTATAGCCGACGCATATCTTCAAGAGGGGAAGGACGTCAAGGATGTCAAGACGGGTAAGCGCCGCCCCGGTAAAGCCATTGACTCGGGTGCTAAAGCGACCGGCAACAGCATCAAACCAGCCACAACGACGGGGGCGACCGGTAGTCGTGCCATACTCACGAGCCCGCTCCCGAATCAAGTCACCAGTTTCGTCCTTCAGCTCGGTAGGCATAGGACCACCACCGACTCTGGTGCAGTAAGCCTTAAACACGCCCAGGATACGACTAATCCCGGTAGGACCTAAACCAGCACCGACACAACCTCCCCCAGCCAGGGGGGAAGATGAAGTGGTATAAGGATAGGTGCCAAAATCGGGGTCAAGTAAGGTCCCCTGGGCTCCCTCCAATATCACCAGCTCACCCTTAGCCAGAGCTTCCTCTAGCATCGTTGTTGTCTCCCGAATATAAGGAGCTAGGCGCTCCCCATACTGGCAATACTGACTATATACCTCGTTTAATGACAGCGGGCTAACCCCGTAAACTTTGGTCAAAATAACGTTTTTGTACTCAAGTATGAAACGAAGTCGTTCCAAAAATGCCTCTTTATCTAAAAGCTCACCGATTCTGATACCTAACCTGGCTATTTTATCAGTAAAGGCGGGACCTATGCCTTTACGGGTGGTGCCTAATGCCCTCCCTCCCCGCAATTCCTCCTCCAGACCATCAAGAAGGATATGATAGGGCATAATCAGGTTAGCCCGGTCGCTAATAAACAGCTTACTGGTATCTATACCCCGCTGGTTAAGCTGGTCTATCTCATCAATCAGTACCTTGGGATTAATCACCACACCATTACCAATAATGCAAACAACCTGGGGATAAAAAATACCAGACGGGATAAGATGCAGCCTAAACTCGCCATAGGGGTTAACTACAGTATGCCCGGCATTATCACCGCCAGAAAAACGCACCACCATGCTTGCTTTTTCAGCCAAGAGGTCAACCACCTTGCCCTTCCCCTCATCCCCCCACTGAGCTCCGATAACAGCAATAACCGGCATTATTTCCCCCTAAAAGCTACTTAGTTTTTGTCTGCTGCCAGACATAAACCAACCTTTGCCCAGCGGTTCCAAAGCTGAATACCGCTATAACCGCTAAAGCAACATTTAAGGCATAATCAACCACCGGGCTTAACAAAAGACCCACTGCCAGCACAATCACCCTTTCGGCGCGAGTAAACAACCCTACCTGACACTCCAGACCTAGTGCCTCTGCCCTAGCCTTGATATAACTAACCAGCGGCGTACTGATTAAAGCCAGACAAACGAGTAATATACCAACCGCTGACCGTTCTGTAAAGAACAGGTAGAAGACTAAAATACCCAAAAGTGGCACGGCATCAGATACGCGGTCAAGCACCGAGTCAAGGACAGCCCCAAAACGAGTAACCTGGTTAGTGCGGCGAGCCAAGGCTCCATCCAACATATCAAAAAAGCCAGCAACAAGAACTCCAAAACCAGCAATGAAAAGGCGTCCGGTGGCAATAAGTGCTGCCGCACCAAGGGTTATTAAAAAGCCTGACAGGGTTAAGGTAGTAGGGGTGATATGCTTCCTCGCCAAAAACCGCACCGCTGGTTCAGTGAGGTAATAAGCCGATTTACGAACTTGGGTCAGCTTTACCATAAAATCTTGCTTGCCTAAAAAGCAATCTGTCCAGTCTTTCCCTGAGCCACTGTGTTAGCGAAAACGCTTCTCTCTGGGACTCGCTGAGCACGGTAATATAATAATTTAACACCTTTTGGGCAATGTATTTCCAGTCATACTCCTTGGCTTTAACCCTTCCCCTAGCTCCCATCTGCTGCCGAAGTGATTCATCAGTCATAAGAGATAGCAGAGCCCGGGCTAATCTATCCTCATCTTTGGGTGGCACTAATAGCCCCTCAACGCCATCGGTTACCAGGCTAGCATAACCCTCGATATTTGAAGCCACCACCGGCTTGCCTACTGCCATAGCCTCAAGCAAAACGATGCCAAAGCTTTCCCAGCCAGTGGCTGGGGCACAGAAAACGTCAGCCGTCTTATAGTATCTAGGTAATTCAGCATAGGTGGTGTAGCCAACAAAAACAACATCCTCTAAACCGCTTTGCTTAACCTGCTTCTCATACTTATGGCGCAGTCTAGTGCCGGGACCGACTATGATAAGCCGCGAGTTAGAAATATCGCGTTTAATCCGTTGGTAGGCTTTAAGTAGATAGTCAACACCTTTCCGCTTCTCAAGACGACCGACAAACAGAATATTCAGCTTTCCATCACAGAATTCCTCAATTGGTGCTATGTCAGGAGAAAAATGCCCGGTATCCACCCCATTAGGGATAATTGTGTAGTTGCCAGGGAAATATTTACTAACAAACTCCATCGCTGGCTTGGACACCGCGATCCTGCCGTCAAGTTTACAAACCAGTCTTTGCAAAATTATGGGACTTAACGGCTTGCTGAAACTATAGCCACGTCCGTTAAAGGCGTGAAAGGTGCCGATATTCACGGTACGTGAGCAACGGAGCACATTAATACATAGCGTGGGCATCAAAGGTTCGTGGAGGTGGATAATATCAAAGTCCTCTTTATCAAGGATCGTTTTTACGCTTGGCGGCAACCTTGGTGATATGGCAACCCGAGCAATAGAACCACTGGTAGGGATAGGGCGAGGTTTGCCGCCGGGTATAAACATGTCGCCAAGGCTGGTAATAGCTTTAGAAGCTGGGGCAATGACCTTGACATCATGCCCCATTTCCGCCAGATGATGCCCTAAAGCAGAAATATGATTGGCGACACCGCCAGGATAAGCAAAATCATAAGGAGAGATTAATGCTATCTTCATTTATAATTTGCCTAACCTCCACCGATTTGCGCCGGAACTATCATTCAGATGAAGGGGGCTTCTCTTCGGCTTCCTGGGCACTAATGATGAACTCTTCCACCATTCGGTGGGCTTCGTCATCGGTATACTGGACAGGTGGTGATTTCATAAAGTAGGCAGAGGGAGCTATCAGTGCCCCCTTCAACCCACGGTCTAAGGCAAGCTTACAGCACCTTATGGCATCAATAACCACCCCGGCTGAGTTTGGGCTATCCCACACCTCAAGTTTAAGCTCCAGATTTAGCGGAACATCACCGAAGGTTCGCCCTTCCATCCTAATATGGCAAAATTTACGGTCCTTGAGCCAAGGAACATAATCACTGGGGCCAACATGAATATCATCAGGGTCAAGCTTATAATCTAGCTGGGAGGTGACCGCAGTCGTCTTGGATATTTTCTTAGACTCAAGGCGTTCCCGCTCTAACATGTTCAAGAAGTCGGTGTTACCACCAAAGTTCAATTGATAGGTTCGTTCCAGCTTGACCCCACGGTCTCTAAACAGCCTGGTAAGCACACGATGGACAATGGTAGCACCAACTTGAGATTTTATATCATCACCAATAACTGGGAGCCCCTTATCCTCAAAGCGCTTCTGCCAATATTTTTCTCGAGCGATAAAAACCGGGATACAATTGATAAAGCCGCAACCGGCTGCCAGCACCTGCTCAATATACCATTTGGTCGCTTCCTCACTGCCCACGGGCAAGTAATTAAGCACCACATGGGTTTTAGTCTCTTTAAGGATTTTAACAATGTCAACTGTTGACCCCGGGGCTTTGGTTATTATTTGAGACAGGTACTTACCTAAACCGTCATGGGTCATGCCCCGCTGAATTTTGACCCCGGTAGACGGCACCTCAGCAAATTTAAAGGTATTATTTGGTGGGGTGAAAATTGCCTCAGCTAAGTCCTTTCCAACCTTGTTCCTATCAATGTCAAAGGCAGCTACAAATTTGATATCACTTATATGGTAACCCCCTAGGTTAACATGCATGAGCCCGGGGACGAATTCAGTCTCTTTCGCCTTTTTATAGTAATAAACACCCTGAACCAGCGATGAGGCACAATTGCCTACTCCTATTATAGCTACATTTATATTTGCCAAAGTTCAGCTTTCCCCTTTCTAACCGTAGAAAGGCTAAACGAAATACTCGACTTTCCACAGTGCAAAAAGGCACGCTTTAATTGATGATTACCCTCCTATACCCTGCTAATGTAGGGTATATTAAAGCAAGCACCCCTTTGACTCCGCATACCTTTGGTGCTGAGAAATCAGCTACGGTTAACTTTGACCAATCCTAAATACCTTAGTCCCACATGCGGGACAAACCCCTCGAGTAGCTGGTCTTCCATTCTTCAGGGTAACACGCTGGGGGTTTCTTATCTCCACCTTCCTTCTACACCTAAAACAATAAGCCTGCATTTCTTACTACCTCCTTTTTAGCGCTGGTTGAACTATATTTTATTATATGCAAGCTGTCAAGGCTTTTTAGAACTTTAATTTAATATTTATCAAAATCAGAATCGCCTATAGACGCTGTGAAAAGACTTTTTCCGGTTGCCACTGCCTTCTTTCTGGATTGAAGCGTAGCACCCCCAGGAAGCAACCGTCAAGGGTATAAACACGACAATGGCCTCCAAAAGCTACAGGGTATTGTCTGGGATAATCGGTCTCTTCACCACCGGCATCATTGCCTAAAACCAGGGAGCGCCCATTCCTTATCAGTTGTCCGGTATCCTGGCTAACAACGATAGCCGCCCAGTGTAAGAGCACAATATCTATGGGGTAAACCAAACGCTGCCAGTAGCCATAATGAAAGGCATCCTCAAGCTGGGGTAGTGAAATGGCATCGGCGACATCGAAAAGACCATATCTTAAACGGATTAGGCTCTTTAAATTAGCGCCACAATCCAGGGCTTGCCCCAAATCGTGAGCCAGTGAACGGATATAGGTGCCCTTGCCACATACCACTTCTATTGTGGCTACCGGCGGCTGCCAATCTATAAGCTCTAAATGATAGATTCTAGCCAGCCTGCTTTTCCTCTCGACCTTGATACCAGCTCGTGCCAGTTCATAAAGTCGCTTACCATTATACTTCACGGCACTATACATTGGAGGGGTCTGCGGTATTAAACCGCAAAAAGAGGTAAGTGCCAACTTCACTTGCTCCTGGCTAATACCAGAGGGGTCTCCCTTATGGGTAATCTTGCCACTAGCATCATAGGTATCTGTCGCCACACCCAATTCAATCTGGGCCCGATAAGCCTTAGTTGCCTCCATCAGAAACTCGATAATACGCGTCCCCTCACCAAGACAAACCGGCAAAACACCAGTAGCCTCAGGGTCAAGAGTACCAGCATGCCCCACACGCTGCTCCCCACTCAACCGTTTCACCATGGCTACGACGCTAAAAGAGGTCTTACCCCGAGGCTTATTAATATTTAGTATGCCGTCCACACCTTAACCTTTAGGCTGGTCAGAAGTGTTATGTGAAGTAACCTGGTCGATTAACTGTAAGAGGTGGTCTCCCCGCTTGATAGAATCGTCCCACTGAAAGCTTAGCTCAGGAACACGCCGTAACCTCAGACGCTTAGCCAGCTCATTACGTAAGAAACCAGCAGCGGCAGATAGTACGCTTAACGTTTCTTGCTTCTCCTCCTCACTGGCGATACGACTGACGAATATCTTAGCATGTCTTAGGTCAGAGGAAGTAGAGACATCAGTCACGGCAACAAAATTGCCGAGTCGAGGGTCTTTAACCTGCCGCTGAAGTAATTCACTAATTTCCCGGCGAATAAGCTTATTCACCTGCTCAATTCGATGCGTCATTATTACTCCCTCAATTCAAGGAGTACTATTTACTTAACCTCCTGCCTGAAGAACTCCAGCACATCACCAACCTGAAACTCGCTAAAATCAGTAATGCCTATCCCGCACTCAAAGCCAGCAGCCACTTCCTTAACATCATCCTTAAAGCGCCTGAGACTGCTAACCGTAGATTCACATACTGCCTGTCCCTGACGCCGCAGTCTGACCGGGACACCCCGACTCACCTTACCCTCGGTAACATAAACACCGGCTACCTTCCCTTTCTTACCGGTAGGGAATACAGCTCGCACCTCAGCCCGCCCCTCAACAACCTCAACATAGGTGGGGCGTAACATACCTTTGAGTGCTTTACTCACGTCGTCCACCAAATCGTAAATTACATCGTAAGAACGGATGCTTACTTTCTCGACATCAGCCAATCGCCTCGCCCCCGGCTGATAGCCAACACCAAAACCAATGATGACCCCCTTAGAAGCGATAGCCAACATAACGTCACTCTCAGTAATATTACCAGTGGCGCTGTGGATAACTCTAACCCGGACTTCCTCGGTTGCCAACTGTTCTAAAGAACTTCTTATTGGTTCGATACTGCCCTGAACATCAGCCTTGAGAATAATATTAAGCTCTTTTACTTGGCCGGTGCTTATTTGGTCATAGAGATTACTGAGGGTCACCGATTTTGACTCTTGCTTCATCTCCACTAGATGCTTCTGGATTAAAGCCTGGGCTTGGCGCTCATTAGCCACCGACCTAAGCCCGTCTCCCACCTGAGGTACACTACTTAAGCCCAAGATTTCAACCGGGGTAGCTGGCTCAGCCTTCCTCACCCGCTTACCCATATCATTAAACATAGCCTTTACCCTGCCCCAGGTAGTGCCAACTACTATGGTATCGCCCAGCCTTAAGGTCCCGGCTTGAACCAACACCGTGGCTAATGGTCCCTTGGTCTTGTCCATTTTAGCTTCAATGACTACCCCAACCGCCGGCTCAACCGGGTTTGCCCTAAGCTCCTCCATCTCAGCTACGACCAGGAGGTTCTCCAGCAGTTCCTGGATGCCTATCTTCTCCTTAGCTGAAACACAAACAGAGACGGTATCGCCTCCCCACTCTTCAATAAGCAAACCGGCATCAGCCAGCTGCTGCTTAACCCGCTCAAGGTTAATATTGGGCTTGTCAATCTTATTAATCGCCACTACTATAGGCACCCCGGCTGCCCGAGCATGGTCTATGGCTTCTAAAGTCTGCGGCATTACTCCATCATCAGCCGCCACCACTAGAATAACGATGTCAGTTACTTGGGCTCCACGAGCCCGCATAGCAGTAAAGGCTTCATGACCCGGGGTATCCAAAAAAGTAATCCTTCGCCCATCGACCTCTACTTGGTAGGCACCAATATGTTGAGTAATGCCCCCAGCTTCAGTCGCCATTACATTGGTTTGTCGAATAGCATCCAAAAGTCTAGTCTTACCATGGTCAACATGCCCCATGATAGTAACTACTGGAGGTCGTGGCCGTAAACCAGTAAGCACCTCCTCCTGAACACGTTGACGCCTCTTGACGGCACTGGTGGCTCGAGGCTTCAGCCGTGCTTGATGACCAAAGGTGGTGGCTACAACCGCCGCCGCCTCATAATCAATAACCTGATTAATATTGGCCATAATGCCATTTCTCATCAGTTGCTTAATGACCTCAATGGCACTAACCTGCAAAAGGTCAGCGAGCTGTCTCACACTTAAGGTAGGATTAATCTCAATCAAACGTACCTCTGGTGAAGAAGTCCCACTGACCCTTTCCCCTGAGGGCTCCACAACATTTCCCGACTTACCTACTCCGACCACCAATTGACTCCTTTACCAGGTCTTCACCATATCTGATAAGCTGTTCTCGATTATCTGGAGTAAGGGTAGTCCGTAGGGCATACTCTAGCCGACCACCCTTTAACCCAGTCTGCCAACACTGTGGTGACTGACATAAATAGGCACCGCGTCCAGCCTTTTTCCCACTGGCATCAACCTCTATATTGCCGTCGGAAATAAGCACCAGACGGACTAGCTCCAGTTTAGGTCGTACCCGACGGCAAGCCACACAAGTTCGTTGCGGTATGTGCTTACTAATACTCCTCATCAGTTTCTAACGGCTCGGCGACTCGACGTCGTTTCTTGAGCCTGATGCCATCCTCAGCGCCTCCCTTATCTTGAACGCCCTTCTTTCTCCCCCTCCTCGATTTAGCCCCAGGCTTAATCGGCGTTGGTATTAAAATATCCTCAGCAAACCTGAGCTGAGCTCTTTCCGCCGTTACCCGCGGTTCAATGAGAACTGGCGGAGGAGTAAACGTAGTATCAAGGACTGGTACTGGCTCAGCCACCTCTTCCGGCGTCTCTTCAGCAGCTAAAGCTGGCTCGACAATTGCTTCTTCGGTAGCAATCTCCTCACCAACTACCGCCGCCTCTTCTACCCCGGTGGTTACCGCCTTAGCTTCTGCCACCCTTTCTGCCTCGGCTTCGGAAGCACTCTTAATATCAATTCGCCACCCAGTGAGCTTAGCCGCTAGTCTAACGTTCTGCCCCTCTTTACCAATGGCTAATGAAAGCTGCTTATCAGGGACAATGACCGTAGCTGCCTCCTGCTCATCATCCAGCTCAACACTTAATACCTGGGCTGGACTAAGCGCATTGGTAATAAAAGCAGAAATATCCGGGCTCCACATAACCACGTCTATCTTCTCACCATTTAGCTCATTAACAATATTTTGTATCCTGATACCACGCAGTCCAACGCAGCAACCAACCGGGTCAATGCCTTCCTGGCGGGCGCCGACAGCTACTTTACTCCGATAGCCAGCTTCGCGAGCAATTGACTTTAACTCCACTACTCCGTTATAAACTTCGGGAATCTCCAGTTCAAAGAGCCGACGTAGCATGTTTGGATGCGACCGTGACACCACCACCCGAGGCCCCTTGTTAGTCCGGGCTACCTCTAAGAGGTAAACCTTAAGCCTTTGACCCATTCTATATCTCTCGGTGGGCACCTGCTCCACTGCTGGCAGTATTGCCTCGGTTCTGCCCAAATCAATAAATATCTGCCTGGGCTCAATACGGCGCACTAATCCAGTGACAATATCGCCTTCCTTGCCAGAATACTCCTCGAATATGGCGCTATGCTCAGCTTCATGAAGCCGCTGGAGAATAACCTGTTTTGCTGTTTGAGCCGCAATGCGCCCAGCATTACGGGGGGTAGCTTCTACCTCGATAGCATCACCAATCTGCACATCTGATTTAACCCGACGTGCCTCATCCAGCGATATTTCACGGCGGCGATCTGACGGCCGCTCGACTACAGCTTTCTCAGCCCACACTCGAACCTCACCTGTAGTTGGGTCAATCTTGACCGAGATATTCTGGTTAGCAGCAAAGTTATCCTTCCTATAAGCTGATACCAGCGCTGCCTCTACCGCCCCAATAACTACCTCCTTAGGCAAGTTCTTCTCAGCCGATAGTTGCGTAATGGCGAGCAGAAAGTCGCTCTTCATCTCAGACTAAAACCTCCAAATTTTATTATTTCTCTACCAACAAAAAAGTGGGAATTAACCCACTTCACTACTCAATCTTTACCTAATAAAGTATACCATAACCAGGTTTTGAAATGCAATACCTTTAGCCACCCACATTATATAGACAGAATATTATAACGCCTAGAAATCCTAGCCCCATTAAGCTATAATAAGCACTAGTTATTTTAGCTGGCAGTGATTCTCAGAGCAGGAGTAGAGCGTGGCTATAGAAGAACTGAAGGCCCAGGTTTCACGCGAAATAGATACTTGCCGCCACCAGCTTAATGAGCTGAGTCTAAGAATTCACTCCAACCCTGAGCTAGGCTTCCAGGAAAATAAGGCAGCAGCCTGGTTAACTCAATACCTAGAGAAAAACGGCTTTGCTGTAGAACGAGGCATCTGCGAGCTACCAACCGCTTTCAAAGGCAGCTACGGAAAAGGAAAACCAGCCATCGCTATTCTGGCTGAATATGATGCTCTGCCTAAGCTTGGTCACGCCTGTGGTCATAATCTAATTGCTGCCAGCGCCGTTGGTGCTGGAATAGCTGCCAAGTCAGTTATTGACCGGTTTGGGGGTAACATTCTGGTTATTGGCACACCGGCTGAAGAGCTAGAGGGAGGCAAGGCAATAATGGCACAAAGGGGAGTCTTTGATAATTTGGACATAGCTATGATGGTGCACCCCGGGGTACATGACACGGCGACTACCCAAGCCCTTGCCTGCCAGGCTTTACAAGTTGAATTCTTCGGCAAGGCAGCTCACAGTGCCGCCAGACCAGAGGCAGGCATCAACGCCCTAGAGGCGATGATTCAATCCTTCATGGCTATTAATTCACTGCGACAGCACATCAGAGACAAAGCCAGAATCCACGGGATTATTACCGACGGTGGTGAAGCAGCTAATATCGTTCCTGCCCACAGCGCCGGGGTCTTTCTGGTGCGGGCTGAGAATAACACCTATCTTGATGAACTAAGACAAAGGGTCATAAATTGTTTTATTGGCGCTGCCACAGCTAGTGGCGCCCGCCTGGAATATAAGTGGGGAGAGGTCAATTACGCTCCTATGCGTAATAATCTAGCCCTAGCCCAACTATTCAGACAAAATATGCAGTCCCTGGGGCGCAAGGTTGAACTCACCGACCCGAGCCGTGCCTTCGGCAGTACCGATATGGGCAATGTTAGCCAACTGGTGCCCAGTATCCACCCCATGGTCGCCATAGCTCCCGAAGAAGTATCAACTCATTCTCTTCAGTTTGCTTCAGCGGCTGCCTCAGAGGCAGGAAGCCAGGGTTTGTTTGATGCCGCCAAGGCTCTAGCTATGACCGTGGTTGACTTGGTCGCCAATCCTGAAATAGTGACCAAGATTAAAGAGGAATTTAGGCAAGAAAATGGTTAAGGTAGGCATCCCTAGAGCTCTACTCTACTATCAATACTACCCGATGTGGAAGACCTTCTTTGAGGAGCTGGGGGCAGAGGTGGTAGTTTCACCGCCAACTACCCAGGCTACATTGTCATCAGGCGCATCTCGGGTGGTAGCTGATACCTGCTTGCCGGTAAAGATTTTCTTAGGTCACGTCCTTTCCCTAGTAGGCAAGTGCGACTATATTTTTACCCCTGCCATCCGCAGTGTGAAAAGAAAGGCTTATAACTGCTCCAAATTTCTTGGCTTACCTGATATGACCAAAGCCGTTATTCCCGAATCGCCGCCTATCCTAGATATAGAGATAGACATTAATAAAGGCAAACGCCACCTGTATCAAGCCATTTACAAACTGGGGCGGCATTTCGCCTGGAGCCCATTTAAGGTCAGACAAGCTAGCATGGCTGCTTGGCACGCCCACCTGAAATACCAAAAACTAATGTCCAGTCAAGGCTTAACCCCTCCCCAGGCAATAGCCAGGCTGACGGGTGAAGTTAAACCAAAGGCATCACCTTCAATGCCAGCCACCATCGCCCTAATTGGTCATCCCTATATTGTCTATGATGAACATATGAATCACCGCCTTATCCACCGCCTTGAGCAGGCTCACTATAAGGTGCTGACCCCGGAAATGCTCACCACCGAAGAGCTTGAATCAGCCACAACTAGATTAGTCGGCAAAGCCCACTGGACATACGAGGATGAGGTGGTAGGCGCCGGAGGTTACTACCTAGAAAATAGGGTTGATGGTGTAATTGGCCTTATGACCTTTGGTTGCGGACCTGATTCGCTAATGATGGACATGGTGCGCCGTCAAGCTACCAAACTGAGGTCTATTCCCTTTATGAGCCTTGCCTTGGATGAGCATACTGCTGAAGGCGGCATAGTTACCAGGCTGGAAGCCTTCCTTGACATGATAAACAGAAGGAAAAGAAGGCAGGTAGAAGTATGCGTATAAGCATGTCCCATCTGAGCAACCTATATGTGACCATTAAAGCTTGGGCTCATAGCCTTGGGCGCAGTGATAGCCTGATAGTACCGCCAGCCAATAGCCAGCGCACCCTATCTCTAGGTGCCAAGTACTCCCCGGAAGGGTTATGCCTCCCATTTAAACTGACCCTGGGTAACCTGATTGAAGCCTGCGAGCTGGGGGCAGATACCCTGGTTATAACCGGCGGCGACGGCATCTGTCGTCTGGGCTATTATGTCAAGACACAGGAAAAAATTCTTCGCGACCTAGGATATAATTTTGAAATTATTCTCCTGAGCCTTTCACAACAAAGGGTATTCGGCTTACTCAAATTAATGAGGCGCTTATCAGATAATGCCTCCTGGTTTAAGGTCATATCAGCCCTCCGCTTCGGCATAGCCAAGCAAATTGCTATGGATAAAATAGAGCGCTTAGTGCAAAAAGTGCGTGCTGTAGAGCTGGAAAAAGGCACCGCTAATCGGCTATATGCTAAAGCCATCGAGGCTATTGATAACGCCGCTGATTATGGTACCCTGAAAAAGGTACAGAGAGACTACATTGACCAGCTTAATCATGTAGCCAAGGATACACAGGCTAAACCACCGATAGTGGGCATAATCGGGGAATTCTACGTGGTGCTAGAGCCGTTCGCCAATCAAAATATAGAGAGCGAGCTGGGTAAGCTAGGGGTAGAGGTCAGACGGAGGACCTTCATCTCAGCGTGGGCTAAATTCAGTTTCTTCTTTAACTACCTGGGTTTGGACGAGACATCCAAGATTCATAAGGCAGCTCTACCCTACCTCAAGCGGGATATTGGTGGTGATGGCTGGGAAGCAGTCGGGGAAAAGGTGCTCCACGCCAGAGAGTATGATGGCTTAATTCACCTAGCCCCATTCACCTGTATGCCTGAAATAGTTGCCCAAAATATTATGTCATCAACTAAGGAAAATGTCCCAGTATTAACCATACTTTGCGATGAGCAACTGAACCGGACGGGAATGTTAACCAGGCTGGAGGCATTTGTTGACCTACTAAAAAGCCAGCAACGAGTCCGCAATAACACTTAACCAAAGGGAAGATAATGGAAGTCTATCTGGGTATTGATGTTGGCTCGGTAACTACCAAGTTTGCCGTGGTAGATAAAGATGGTGAGCTTATTAGCCACATCTATTTGCTGACACAAGGCAAGCCCGTCCAAATGGTGCAGCAAGGGCTGAAACAAATTAAACAGCAACTGCCTAAAGAGGTTAATATTTGTGGCGTGGCTACCACCGGGAGTGCCCGCTATCTAGCCGGGGTTATTGTCGGCGCTGATTTAGTCAAGAACGAGATTACCAGCCATGCGGTGGCTACCTTGCGCTATATCCCTGAGGTGCAAACCATCATTGAAATTGGGGGGCAAGATAGCAAGATTATCATTATTAGAGATGGGATAGTAGTTGACTTCGGTATGAATACGGTATGTGCTGCCGGCACCGGTAGCTTCCTTGACCACCAGGCACTACGCCTCAATATGAGTATTGAAGAGTTCGCCAAGCGGGCGCTAGAGAGCAAGACGCCGGTGCGCATTGCCGGGCGATGTACCGTTTTTGCTGAATCAGACATGATACACAAACAACAGATGGGGCATCGCACTGAGGATATCCTCTATGGTCTGTGCCAAGCATTAGTCCGCAACTACCTTAATAATGTTGGCTTAGGCAAGGATATTAGACCTCCGGTGGTATTTCAGGGCGGGGTTGCCTTTAATCAGGCTATAGTAAAGGCGCTTCAGGAAGAACTTAATACTGATATTATTGTCCCACCTCACCATGAGCTCATGGGGGCAATAGGTGCCGCCCTACTGGCGCAGGAAGAGATAGTAATCAGTAATAACGGCAGCAAGTTCAAGGGGTTTGAGGCCAGCGAGGAGAAGTACCATATTTCCTCATTTGAATGCAAAGCCTGCCCCAACCTCTGTGAGATAGCCCAGATTTGCCTCGATGGTCAGGTTCTTGCCCGGTGGGGAGGACGTTGCGACCTGTGGGAAAGAAGTCCAAGCAACTAAGAACCACCACTGTAAAAGAGATTAAACCATGAACCGAGAATATGAAGTAGTTATTATTGGCGGCGGACCAGCCGGGCTTACCGCTGGGCTTTATACCTCAAGGGCTAGGCTCAATAGCCTGCTTATAGAAAAGGGATTGGTTGGCGGTCAGATAGTAAATGCTGAAAAAGTGGACAACTATCCCGGTTTTCCTGAAGGTATCAGCGGCTTAAAGCTGGGAGAATTAATGCACCAGCAGGCAACAAAATACGGGCTACAGACTATTATCGCCCAGGCTACGGGCATTGAGCCTCAACCAAAGCAAATAGTGGTAAAGACCACCGAAGGCAACTTTACAGCTAAAGTGGTGATTATCGCCAGCGGCTCGGAACGGCGTAAATTGGGCATACCTGGAGAGGAAAAATTTACTGGTAAAGGGGTATCCTACTGTGCTACCTGTGACGCTGCCTTCTTCAAAGGACTCCCTGTAGCCGTAGTCGGTGGTGGTAATGCCGCAATTACCGAAGCCCTCCACCTGACCAAGTTCGCCCCCAAAGTCACTGTGATACACCGCCGTAATCAACTCCGGGCTAGCCGTATTCTGCAGGAGAAAGCCCTCTCCCAGCCTAAGATAGAATTTCTGTGGGATACTGTGGCTGAGGCGATTGAGGGTGAAAATTTAGTTACCAGAATCAAGCTTCGCCAGGTAAAAACAGGGGAAAAATCTAGCCTTGATATAGCCGGGGTCTTTATATCTGTCGGGCTTAAGCCTAATACCGACTACCTCAAGGGCGTCCTACCATTAGACGAGGGCGGCTATGTCATTACTAATGACAAGATGGAGACCGAGATACCCGGTATTTTTGCTGCTGGTGATATACGCCGTAACTCAACCCGACAGGCAATAACCGCTGCCGGAGATGGAGCCACGGCGGCATTTTATGCCGAAAAATTCATCACCCAATAGGATGAGGTTGTTTATTAACCTCACCCCCCCTAATCCCCCTCTCCTTGAGAAGGAGAGGGGCAAAGCCCCTCTCTTATCTACATTTCCCTTTCTCTTATTAAGGGAAGGGGGTCAGGGGGATAGGTTGCTAAACAATCTTTCTAGGATTAGGCTTTAACTTTACCCCGGGGTGAAGTATAATTAAAAAGGAGAGGTTATGAGGGTCATCTTTTTAGAGGATGTCCCCAATGTAGCCAGAGCTGGTGAGATAAAGGAGGTAGCTAACGGCTACGGCAGGAACTATCTTATCCCCCAAAAGCTAGCCCTATTAGCTAATTCTCCAGCTACAAATCTAACAGCAATACATCGCAAATTAACCGCCAAGAACCAGACCGAAGACGCATTAGTTAAGCTGGCTAGCCAGCTAGAGGGAAGGGAGGTTACCTTAAAAGCTAGAGTCGGGGCTAAAGACCGACTCTACGGCTCAGTCACCAGCGCCGATATTGCTACTGAGTTGCAAAATAGTGCTGGGATAGCTATTGATAAGCGGAAGATTGAGTTAGCTGAGCCCATCCGTCAACTCGGTAGCTATGAAGTAGTTATTAAATTAGCTAAGGATATAATGCCTAAGATAAAGGTTATAGTTACCGCTGAGGAGAAAGACTAAATTGTATGGTGACAGGCTACCCCCCCATGATATTGATGCTGAAGAAGCAGTAATCGGCTCGCTGCTGATAGATGGCACCGCCATCTACAAAATTGCTGCCTTCCTTCAGGCACAAGACTTCTACAGCGAACAAAATCAATGGATATATGGAGCTTGCCTATCACTTTCCCAGCGCGATGAGGCGATAAACCAAATCACCGTAGCCCAAGAGTTAGACCGACAGAAAAAACTAGAGGCATGCGGTGGTGCTGCCTATTTAACCCACCTAATATCAATAGTCCCTACCTCGCTTGATATCGAGCATTACGCTCAAATTGTTTATCGCCTATCGGTAATGCGCCACCTGATTAATGCCGGCAGACAAATTGCTGACATTGGTTATGAAGCCGGTCCCGAAGTTGATGCCAGTCTTAGCCGGGCTGAGGATGTCTTATTTAAGCTGCGTCACGGGACCCCCCGGGACTTCGTTCATATTCGCCAAGTGCTAGACAAGTATTTTGAAACTATTACTCCCAGCCCACCCGCCGAGGGGGGCTACCCTGAGCCAATCCCCTACGTGCTGTCAGGTTTTACTGCGCTAGATGAATTTCTCGGCGGATTTCAGCGCTCTGACTTAATTATCATTGCCGGTAGACCAAGTATGGGCAAAACCAGCCTAGCGCTTAACATCGCCAGAAATGCTGCCGTGGAGCAGAGGGCTTGCGTTGCCCTGTTCAGCCTAGAAAGTGCCCGGGAGCCAGTGGTACTACGCCTCCTGTCCAGCGAGTCTGGGGTCAATTTAAGACAGGTCCGTCTTGGACTTCATACCGAAACTGAGGAAAGAAGGATTATGGATGCCACCGGCATCCTTTCTGAAGCCCCAATCTATATTGATGACACCCCCCAGCTCCGGGTGGTAGAGATGCGAAGCAAAGCCCGCCGGCTCCATTACGAGCGTGGCATCAACCTCATTATTGCCGACTACCTACAACTAATGCAGGGGGACGGCAGAGGAGAAAACAGGGTTCAGGAAATTAGCTTCATCTCTCGCTCCCTTAAGGGGATAGCCCGTGAGCTTAATGTGCCAGTGATAGCTATATCCCAGCTCAGCCGAGCTGTAGAGTGGCGAGCCTCACACAAACCTCAACTTTCCGACCTGCGGGAAAGTGGCAGCATTGAACAGGATGCTGATGTTGTCTTATTTATCTACCGAGATGAAGCCTATTATCCGACTCGCAAAGAATGGGAAGATGCCCATCCCGGTGAAACTTACCCACCTCCAGCTGAGATTATAATTGCCAAGCATCGTAACGGTCCTACCGGGCAAAGAAATTTGCATTTCATACCCAAACTAGCCAAGTTTGAAAATATTGCTAACGAAGAGCCGAGTCTATTATGAAGCAGTTTACTGGTCCCCCAGCCAAGATGCGTTTTACCCCGGTGCCTAATTTTTTCTTCACCACACTACTACCACAAATCAGCGACATTAGTGAACTCAAGACAACCCTCCATATTCTTGGGGCACTTTACCGCAAACGGGGGTATCCCCGCTTCGTTACCTATCGGGAGCTGTTAACTAATACCAGCCTGAGGCGCAGTCTTAAGGAAGCAGCCAAATCCCCAGACGAGGCACTACGCCAAGCCCTGGAACTAGCCACCAAGCGGGGGACTTTCCTTCACCTAGTATTAGATAGAGATGGAGTGCCCGAGGACGTTTATTTTCTCAATACTGATTCCGATAGGCAGATTGTAGCCAAAATTCAAAATGGCGAGCTTTCTCTCCCTGGGCTAAAAACTGAGGGAAAAGACTATATTGAGACCGAGGAACAACCTGACATCTTCACCCTTTATGAACAGAACATCGGCATGCTAACCCCGATGATTGCTGACGAATTACGTGAGGCTGAGAAACTATATCCTGTAGCCTGGATTAAGGATGCCATCAAGGAGGCGGTTTCCCTTAACAAACGGAACTGGCGATATATTGCTCGGATTTTAGAGCGCTGGTCATCAGAAGGCAAAGACAGTGGAGCATATAAGCGAGATCTTAAGAAGACTGAACCAGATAAATACATCAAGGGCAAATATGGACACATGGTCAGGCGCTGAAGAATCGGAAGAAGCCCCACCCAGTCCAGTCTGCCCTATTTGTAAAGGGGCAGGATTTGTTCATCCTCGCCTACCCTCGGGGAAACCAGACTTTGACCGAGTTATCCCCTGCCGGTGTACCCGGGGCGAATTAGATAAAGAGCGCCAAGCCCGCCTGCTACGATATAGTAACCTGGGCTCGCTAACTCGCTTCACTTTTGACAACCTACTCCCCCAAGGGAGAAGTGGCCACCCTATTAACCAGGAGAAATTTGCCCGCGCTTACCAAGCAGCCAAAGAATTTGCCAATGAACCCAAAGGATGGTTAATCCTGGTTGGTCCTGATGGCTGTGGCAAAACCCACCTCGCCGCAGCCATCGCCAATGAGCGCCTTAGCCACGGTTACCCTGTTTTCTTTATCACCACCCCTGACCTCCTAGACCACCTGCGTTCTGCCTATAGCCCAAATAGTGAAATTGTCTATGATGAATTCTTTAACCAGGTGCGTAATGCCCCGCTATTAGTTTTAGATGACTTAGGGGCTCAAACTGCCACCCCCTGGGCGAAAGAAAAACTGGAGCAATTGCTAAACCACCGCTTTAATAGCGAACTGCCTACGGTAATTGTTACTAACATCCCTATTGAACAACTAGAAGACCGAATGCGCGCCCGTCTAACCGACCCTAACCTCTGTCGTATATACGAGGTTGAGGAAAAACAAGACTGGTTAGAATACGGCTGGGAACCAGAGTTTGAGCTGCAGAAAAGTATGACCTTTGACAAATTTGACTGGAAGCGGCTTAATCTACTGCCAGAGCAACGTGAGAATCTAGAGAAGGCATTTCGCCTCGCCCTTGATTTTGCCAAAGCCCCCGAGGGCTGGCTGGTATTCATGGGTGTCACCGGCTGTGGCAAGACCCACCTGGCAGCAGCCATCGCCAATTACCGCTATCAAGCCAACAAACCAGCCCTGTTCGTGGTGGTACCCGATTTCCTTGACCACCTACGCTCCACCTTCAGCCCCGAGAGTAAGGTATCCTATGACCAGCTATTTGAAAGAGTAAAGACCGCTCCCTTACTCATTCTAGACGACTTTGGTGAGCAGTCAACCACACCCTGGGCACGAGAGAAGCTTTACCAGGTTATTAACTACCGCTATAATGCTCGGCTAGCGACAGTAATCACTACCCGCTACTCGCTGGAAGAGATTTTAGAGGAAATTGACAGTTCAATTAGCTCCCGATTGGTTGACCCCAAAATTAGCACACCATTCAATATTATTGCCCCTGACTACCGGGGTGATTTACGTCCCAGCCGAAAGAAAATACCTCGCGGTGGCAAGAAAGAGCGCTGGAGCTAAGACGCCCGACCCAAAAGCTTGAACCGCTACAAGTTTTTTAGTAAAATGAAAAATCTGGCGTAGAAAGAAGCCTAAATATGATAAAT
>CAYQQD010000007.1:0-20425 GCA_964419575.1 uncultured Dehalococcoidales bacterium
CACCTCTCTATTCGTCGGCAGCGTCAGATGTGTATAAGAGACAGGTATAAACTCGCGCAGTGTGTTGATAGCGACCTCTCCAGCCAGCTGCCTCAACTAGGTAGGTGAGTCTTTTATCATCACCACCAATGCACTGCTTTCCCCAGAAGGTCTCATTTACCATATCATCAACTACCGGCAAGAGAGCCTTTCGACGATAAAAGGCGGTACGGCCAGAAAAGCAGGTTAAGAAATTGCCAGCAGCATTCAGTGGCATCACTTCATCAAAGAACCTCAGGTCGAGCTGAATATCAAAGATATTCTGGGCTAAGGTCTGCGGCTTAATGATATTCTGGCGGACGGCAGTTCCGCCAACCTTCGGGTCAGCAAAGGGGCGGAGGGCTTCTTCTAGCACTGACTTGCTCCAGATAACATCACTATCAACCAGAGCAATAATCTCCCCCTCGGCTGCCCTAATACCGTCAGCCAGAGCTGGTCTTTTCCCTGGCTTGTCGGTAACAATCAGTTTGGCTTGGTCAAACTGGTGGCTAAACTCCTGAAATTCCTCTATGCATCTTTTATCAGTGTGGTCAATGACAGCGATTATCTCCAAGGGGTTATTGGCTCTCCATGATGCCAAAGCCTGGCGAAACACCTCAGGGTCTTCGTTATACACCGGGGTTACCACGGAAACCGAAGCATGGTATGCTTGCCTACTCGGTTTATAAAACGTGCTTACTAGCTTTCTCACTAACCATGTCCCCCACCTCCAGAAACCGATAATACCGAGGGGTAAATAGAATGTTAGAAGTTGCCGGTAGTCGTCCACAGCTCTTGACCATTTGAGGTTAACTACGGGAGACTTTGCTCACGATTGACTCTAGGCGCCTCTTAACAGCCTCGTTGACCTTAAACACCGCCTGGACAAGCGGTGTTTCTATACCCTGCTCCTTTGCCCAGGAAAGGAAAGCGGCGGAATCTTTAGGTAAACAGCTACCGCCAAACGGACCTAAATCCCTCGTTCCATAGTAAGGATTCCAGCATGCCTCAGCACTCTGCGCCACCACGGGGAAAATCTCTTCGCAGTCCAATCCTAACTGTTGACAAACCAACCTCATCTCATTAAAGAAGGAAATTTTGGTGGCGTTGAAAAGATTATGGACAAACTTCTGTATCTCCGCCTCTTTTACCGGCATCCGGTAGATGGGACAGCTCACCCAGTAGTATACCTCCTGTAATAGGTCCCCAGAGTTTTTATCAAGCTCACCAATGACAATACTCCACGGGTTTAAGAAGTCTTCCTCAGCGCAACGCTCACGAAGGTAGTCAGGGTTTACACAGATTCCAAAGTCACGCCCAGCACTTTTCCCCGAGCATCTTTCTAAGCTTGGTATAATGACTTCCTCCGTTGTCCCTGGGAGAACAGTGCTCCTGACAACGACAAGGCAATATTTACTAATCTTGGATAGCCAGCTACCTATGCTGGTAGAAGCAGCTTTAATGAAATCTAGCCCGTTTTCTGCCCAATTCAGTGGGTATGTCGGCACAGATACCATGAGGACATCGGCATCTAGCTTTTGTAGCGCGTAAACCTCAAGGGCTCGGTATCCTTCCCCGCGTAACCGACTGACCACGGTAGGGTCTATATCTATAAAGGTCACATCAAACCCTTTAGTCGTCAGACCCTTACCCGTAGCCTGCCCAACTAATCCCGAACCAACTATGGAAATACTCTTTCCCATCTTTGGCTTTCTATGTGTACACAGTTTAGCACATTATGTGGACACTTGTCAATTCCTTTGAGGCAAAATAAGGACAAATTTGACAAAAAAGATGACAAATGGTAATATTTTGGCAGAACACTATCGCTAATGTAGTAATCACGGATGTATGTCCCAAGCTCTAAGATAATCTACATGGCTCTTTTTAGGAGGTAGCTAAGATGAGAGTTCAAGTATAAAGGAAACGTGCTCATAACCCGAGAGAATGCTAATAGGGGGTGAAATGATGAAAGACAATGTCAAATCAAAAGGGCAGATTTTGAGTGGAGAAGGAGTGGACTATAAGGCCATATTTCAAGCCGTTCCCAGCGCTGTAAGAGTGGTTGACACTGATTTCAACGTAATCATAGCCAACCCCCCAATGGCAGCTCTAAGTGGACAGTCCCTAGAAGCATCTGTGGGAAGGAAGTGCTTCGATACATTCAAAGGAGAACGATGCCATACAAAAGATTGTCCGCTAACTAGAGTACAAAAAACGAAGACCACTATGAAGGCTGAGGTTGTCAAGGAAAGACAGGATGGGACCAAGCTTATCTGTGTCTGCTTGGCCGCACCCTTGTTCAATAGAGAGGGGATGCTGACTGGTATGGTGGAAAGCTTCGAAGACATCACCAAACAAAAGCAGGCAGAGGCACTACGCGCCGCTTCATCGTACACCCGCAGTCTTATTGAGGCAAGCCTTGACCCACTGGTTACCATTGGTGCCGACGGTAAGATTATGGACGTGAATAAAGCCACAGAACAAGTAACCGGTGTCTCTCGCCAGCGACTGATAGGGACGGACTTCTCCAATTATTTCACTGAACCGGAGAAGGCGAGGGAAGGATATAAGAAGGTGTTCTCGGAGGGGTCTGTCACCGATTATCCCCTCACCATCCGCCACACTTCTGAGCGTACCACAGACGTTTTATATAATGCTGCGGTATATAAAGACGAAGCGGAAAAAGTGCAGGGCGTCTTCGCTGCTGCTCGTGACATCACTGAGCGCAAGAAAACAGAAGAAGCGCTGGCAAAACAAACGGAGATTATCCAACGCCAAGCCCGAGAAATTCTTGAGATTTCCACACCAGTGATGCAGGTCTGGGAGGGAGTGCTTGTTGCCCCTCTCATCGGCACACTGGATAGCCAGCGCACCCAGCAGTTTATGGAACGGTTGCTGGAGCGTATCGTAGAGAGTAATTCGCCGATGGCTCTGGTGGACGTAACCGGCGTGCCGACCATTGATACACAGACGGCTCAGCACCTTATTGACACCATCAGTGCCGTGCGGCTATTAGGCGCCCAGGTGATTTTGACTGGCATACGTCCCGCCATTGCCCAGACTCTTGTCCACCTCGGTGTTGACCTGTCTGGTATTACCACACGCTCATCTCTATCAGGTGGGCTGCTTGTAGCCATGGATAGCCTGGGCTTGCAGGTTGCAACTAGCAAAAGAACTAATGGGAAGGAGGCGTAATGGAGGCTGAGAACATCTCGGTGGTTAAGGTGCGAGATGTATTAATGGTGACCGTGCCTCCCGACCCGGATGATGAAACCATATCGGCACTGCAAGCCCAGGTGCTGCAGGCAATGGAGCAATATCAGGTAAAGGGGCTAGTGCTTGATATCTCCACAGTGGAAACGCTTGATTCCTTCTTCGCCCGGACGGTAGTGGAGACTGTCCAGATGGTAGCACTCATGGGTGGGCGCACCGTCGTCGCTGGAATGCGTCCCAGCGTTGCTATCACTGCTACGCAGTTTGGACTTACTCTGGGCAACGCCCTAACCGCATTAGACGTTGACCGTGCGCTCTACATGGTGAGTGATAGACACCAGGAGAAGAGCCATGGTACTAAGCCAAGGGCTTGATAGGGCGGTAGCCATTAGGTCGGAGGAGGACATTGTGGCGGCGCGTAAAGTAGCCCGTCATGCCGCAGAGGCACTGGGGTTTGGCATTACTGATGTTACCCGCATTGTGACCTCTACGTCAGCGTTAGCCCGCAACATTTTTCTCTATGCTGGTTCGGGCATCATGCAATGGCGTAGGCTTGAAGTAGGTACTGGCGGTATAGAGTTAAAGTTTGAGGATAATGGACCGGGCATCGCCGACATTAAGCAAGCCATGGAAGGAGGGCGCTCAACCAGAAGTGGGCTGGGCGGAGGTTTACTTGGCGTCCAACGGCTGATGGATGAAATGGAAATTAACTCCCAGGTTGGCAAAGGCACAATAGTAACCGTAAGAAAATGGCTGACGAGATAAAAGTATGCAGCAACCAGTTCAGCAAAAAACGGAAGCAACACGCTCCGTAGTAATTGAGTCGGAGAGCGATATTGTGACGGCGCGTAAAGCAGTACGCGATGTGGCAGAGGCACTGGGGTTTGGCATTACTGATGTTACCCGCATTGTGACCGCGGCATCAGAACTAGCCCGCAATGTCTTTATTTATGCTGGTTCGGGCATCATGCAGTGGCGTAGGCTTAGCACCAATGGTGCTGTTGGCATTGAATTGAAGTTTGAGGATAACGGACCGGGCATTACCAACATAGAGCAAGCCATGGAGGGAGGCTACTCCACCAGCGGCGGCTTAGGGCTGGGGCTGCCCGGTGCCAAGCGGCTGGTGGATGAAATGGAAATTAACTCCCAGATTGGCAAAGGCACAATAGTGACAATAAGAAAATGGCTGAAGAGATAAAAGTATGCAGCAACCAACTCAGCAAAAAACGGAGGTCAAGCACTCTACTGACCTGAGTGCGTTGCGGCAAGCATCAAAGGTGATGGCGGCGGCAATTGGCTTCGGTGAAAGGGAAAGCGAGGAGATTGTACTTGCTGTGAGTGAGCTTGCCTCCAATCTGGTTAGACATGCCGGAGGCGGAACACTCACCCTGACACCGCTCAGCAATAATGGGCGCTGTGGAATACAAATCGAGTCCGTGGATAAGGGACCGGGTATTCCAGACATAGAGCAAGCCATGACTGATGGCTTTTCCACCGTTGGCAGTTTAGGCTATGGCTTAGGCACGGTGAACCGGCTCATGGATGAATTTGATATCCAGTCGCCGCCCGGTGCCGGCACCTACATCGTCTGCCAGCGTTGGGTTCGTGTGAATGAGCCAATTAGCAAGCCCTGCCCATTATCTTTTGGGGCTGCCACCCGCCCCCACCCCCAAATGGGGCTTAACGGTGATGCCCTCGTTATTAAGCAGTGGGAGGAGAGCGCCTTAGTAGGAGTCATTGACGGTCTGGGGCACGGGCAGTGGGCACAACGTGCCGCACAGACGGCACGGAGATATGTGGAGAACCACTTTGAGCGGTCATTGTTGGAGATTTTTCGTGATGTAGAACGCGCTTGCCGGGTGACACGGGGTGTGGTAATGACACTGGCACGGTTTGATTGGGCACAAGAGAGGCTGACCTTCGCCAGTGTTGGCAATATCGAGGTACATGTCTTTAACAGTCCTGAGCCAGTGAAGTTCGTAATTCGCCGCGGTATCATCGGTCTTAATGCACCCAAGCCTGCGGTTACAGAGCATCACTGGGAACCAAGTAATATTATGGTCATACATTCTGACGGGATGAGGGCACGCTGGCAGTGGGAAGATTTTCCGGAACTGGCAAATGAGTCAGCAACTATCATCGCCCAGCGGCTACTACATGTCCTGGCTAAAGATGAAGACGATGCCACGGTAGTGGTGGTGAGAGGTAAGCCAAAATGAACGACAGCAATTTACAACAGCAACTTACCAAAGCACAGGAGACCATTCGTGAGCTACAACAGGAACTAGAGGAGACGAATAAGGGACTGATTGCCCTAAACCTAGAATTGGAACAGCGCAACACCGAACTCGCTGCCGTCAACAAGGAATTAGAAGCCTTCAGCTATTCTGTCTCACATGACCTGCGGGCACCTTTACGCAGCATGGACGGTTTCAGCCAGGCACTGCTGGAAGATTATACCGGCAAGCTAGACAAACAGGGCAAAAACTACCTTCATCGGGTGCGCTCCGCTGCCCAGCGTATGGCAGAGCTCATTGATGACTTGCTAGCTCTGTCCCGCGTAACGCGCCGCGAAATGAAACATGGAACAGTCAACTTAAGTGCTCTCGCCAGGATAGTTGCCGCCGAACTTCAGCAGGGGCAACCAGAACGACAAGTGGAGCTTGTCATCGCTGAGGGGCTGAACGTGAACGGGGATGAAACGCTGCTGCGGCTGGTTTTGGAGAACCTACTCGGCAATGCCTGGAAATTTACCAGTAAGCAACCAAAAGCCAGGATAGAATTTGGCGTTGCTCAATATGATGGCAAACCAGCGTATTATATACGTGACGATGGCATTGGCTTTGATATGGCTTACGTGGGCAAATTATTTGCTCCCTTCCAACGCTTACACTCGGCGGATGAATTCCCTGGCACCGGCATTGGTCTGGCGACTGCGCAGCGTATTATTAACCGCCATGGCGGCAGAGTTTGGGCTGAAGGTGCTGTTGAAAAGGGGGCAACGTTTTATTTCACCCTTGCCTGAACCCAGATAAAAGGGAGAAAGAGGATGAAAAGTAGAGTTATCCTGCTGGTAGAAGACAACCCGGACGATGTGGAGCTAACACTGCGCTCCCTCAAAAAGCACAACATTTCCAACGAGGTTGTGGTGGCGCATGATGGTGCCGAGGCGCTAGAATATCTTTTCGCTACCGGCGCCTACGCCGACCGCGACCCTAAGATTATGCCCGCGGTCATCTTGCTGGATTTGAAGTTACCTAAAGTGGATGGGCTAGAAGTATTGCGGCGCCTGCGTGCTGGCGAACGGACAAAACTTCTTCCCGTAGTCGTAGTCACCTCGTCCAAGGAGGAGCAAGACCTGATTAACAGCTACAGTCTAGGCGCCAACAGCTACGTCCGTAAACCGGTGGACTTTATCCAATTCAGCGAAGCAGTCAAGCAACTTGGGTTATACTGGCTCCTGTTGAATGAACCACCGCCGGCATGTGAAGGAGAGTAGGGGTGGAAAAACCACTTAAAGTATTAATTGTTGAGGATTCGGAAGACGACACCCTCCTTGTGATACGGGAGCTGAAGCTTGGTGATTATACGCCGACATTTCAGCGAGTAGACACAGCGGCAGCCATGCAAACTGCGCTTAGAAACCAAGAATGGGATGTTATCGTCGCTGATTATAACCTACCGAGCTTCAGTGCCCTTGAAGCATTACGCCTGTTGAAGGATAGCGGGCTTGACCTGCCGTTTATCATCGTTAGCGGCAGCATCACCGATGAGACCGCCGTAGCCGCTATGAAAGCTGGTGCCCATGACTACATTATGAAGGACAACCTCAAGCGGCTTGTCTCTGCCATTGAGCGTGAGTTGCATGAAGCAGAGGTCAGGCGTGAGCGCAAGCACCTCCAGAGAAGAGTGGTTGAATACGAGGAGCTAAACACACTGAAGAGCACTCTTCTTTCCACAGTTTCACATGAGCTACGCACTCCCTTGACCACTATTAAGGGCTACTCTACCATGCTCCTGGACTACGATAGGAGACTGAAGCGCAATGAGAAACAAGAATACCTGAGTGCCATAGACAGGGCTACCGACCGGATGACTGAGCTTGTAGACCATCTACTGGATATGTCCCGTCTGGAGGCTGGTCTTCTCAAGCTTGATAAGACACCGACCAATATTACGGCGTTGCTTCAGACCACTATCGCCGAAGCCAGGCTTAGAACGCCTGGGCATAAGATAGTGTTGAATCTGCCAAAGGCAGTGTTGAAGTTAAACAGCGACGGCAGACGCATTAGGCAGGTAGTAGATAACCTTATTAACAATGCTACCAAGTACTCTAAAGTGGGTAGCATAGTGACAGTAGAGGCTAAAAGTCAAGATTCCGAGCTGGTAATCAGCGTTGCTGACCAAGGAAAAGGTATCCCTCGTGAGAATGTAGAGAAGATATTTGACCGGATGTTTAACCTAGAACACAGGCTGGCGCAGGACCCGGGTGGGCTAGGGCTGGGGCTAGCCCTATGCAAGGCACTGGTAGAGGCACATGGTGGCCGAATTTGGGTGGAGAGCGAGCTGGGAAAGGGGAGCGTTTTTCACCTTGCTCTCCCTCGAGAGGCTATGACGGAAGGAGAGGCTTATGTTGAAAAGGAGTAGCAAAACAACGGTTCTCATCATAGAGGATGAGGATGATATCAGAACTTTCGCCTCTCGGGTGCTTGAGCTTGAGGGTTACCGTGTGCTTCAGGCTGTCGATGGCGATGAAGGCTTGAGGTTAGCCAGACAGGGTGGAATCGGCTTGGTATTGCTGGACTTAAGGCTACCCAAGCGTGATGGCTGGGCAGTACTTAGACAGATGAAAGGTGACCCAGAACTTTCGTCAATTCCGGTAGTCGTGTTCACTGCTTCGGCTGGTGCTTTACAACGAAGCTGGGCACTGGCTGCCGGTGCTGCCGACTATTTGGTCAAGCCACTGAGTGCTGCCAGCCTGAAGAAGTCTATTCCCCACATCCTCCGTCAGAAAAGGAGACATTAGTATGTCATCAAGAAAAACATCGGTGCCAGTGGTTGATGACGAGGAAGTCACCGGCGTGCCGTCAAGAAAAGCATCCGTGCTAGTAGTTGATGACGATGTTCACATATTGCGCATGACGCAGTGTATTCTAGAGCTGGAGGGTTACCGGGTACTCAAGGCTAGCAGCGGGGAAGCAGCCCTACAGGTCTTCAATGACGAAAACCCAGAGCTAATATTGCTGGATATCATGATGCCCGGCATAGATGGATACACTGTGTGTCGGAACATTCGCCAATTTTCGCCAGTACCGATAATCATGGTCACTGCCAAAGGCAGTGACGAAGAGAAAGTTAAGGGGCTGGATGCCGGTGCCGATGACTACATTACTAAACCTTTTTCCTCTAAGGAGCTGGTAGCACGGGTGAGAGCAGTGCTGCGCCGGGCTACGCTCTGGGATGAGTACCCCGAACTTACGGCTCATCCCAATGACTTTATAATAGATGACCTTATAATAGACTTTGCCCGGCACCGGGTCACCGTGCGCGACCAGGAAGTAAAGCTGACCGCTACTGAGTACAGGCTACTATCTTATTTGGTGCGCAATGCTGGACGAGTGGTTACTCTAGAGCAGATACTCCAGGCAGTCTGGGGAAAGGAGTACGTCAGTGAGCACCATCTCCTCAGAGTCAACATCACCAGACTACAGCAGAAACTGTTAATTATAGGCGGAGCCCAAATAGGAGCCACGCTTCTCGGTCTTGCCCTAAAGGGAGGCGTGCAGGCTCTCTTGAAGTAGCTAACCGTTCTTCCCTCCGGTTATGATTTCTGGCTCCAATAATTCTGCCAAACAACGGTTTGATTCCTTAATACCCTTCTGGTGATATTTCTGGGCGCCGTATCCCAGCTGCTACTTTTGGTTCTTGCTGTAAAGTCAAAAACCTCCCCCATTGCACTTTATGACGGAATGTTAAAACCGCCTAGCATGGAGATGGGGTATCAATAGGTTGAACTTTTGAGATGAAGTTTCATTTGAAGTAGCTGAATTATTTGAGGTAGACCGACCAGTGACCAAGTTGAAATCTACAAGCTTCTTCAGAAGTCCTATGAGCAATCGGGGTGGGGTGAGGTATTTCGTATAGAACCACACACTGTCGACAGAATCGGAAGCTTTGTGAAGCGTCTAGGTCTTCAGCCAGGCGACACGCGTCATCTAGCTGAAGCAATTGCCTTGAATGCATCTTGGTTTCTTACCAACGATAAGGACGTCATCTTAAAATGCAAGAACCAGGATTTGCCTCTTAGAGTCGCTCTTCCATCGGAATGTCTTGAGGATATCTCATTAGGGCTTTTCCTCAAATAGGCTCATTATGCTGAGATCACAAGAACTCAGAATGTTCAGCCGTCTCAACGCAAGCCCGGATTTCTAGGCATAGCGTCCACAGGCGAAGCCTTCGCCAAGTTTGCACCACACGCAGTTGCCCGGCGTTTGTTCGGTGATTATGAGTTGCGATTCGCATTGGCCACAAAGGCGTTCTTCCCCGGGCTTCATCGGCCCGCCGCAGGGAGTGATAGTCATGGGGCAAAGCTGGATGCAGCTACCGCATTGCTTACAGAATTCAGGGCGGATGCCGAAGGGGTAGTCTACATGACGATTTTTCCCCCGCCCGACAAAGCCTTTCGCCCGGGCCTTCCACACCTCGGTGCAAACCCGCACGCAGCGTCCACACAAAACACAGTCCTCGTTCCGAAACGGATACCGTACCTCCTTAACCCCACAACGCAGGGCGATGTCCTGAATGGCGCGGGAGTTGGGGGCCTGGGCTACCAGCAGCTCCGCGAGGTTGTGGCGCAGTTTCCGTATCTTGTCCGTATTAGTCATAATCACCATGCCTTCCTCCACGTTCAAGGTGCAGGAAGTGGTGACATTTGAACGGCCATTGACCACATGTTCGACAATGCACAGCCGGCACACGCCGATGTCGGACAGATAGGGGACGTGACACAGATGGGGAATGCAGATGCCATATTCGATGGCAGTATCGAGGACACTGGTCCCCTTGGTTGCATGAATGATGGCCCCGTCTATGTTAACGTTGACATATTGTAGTATCTTGACACCTCGTTTTCTCAGAAGACTCGAATCGCATCAAACTTGCACTCGCTTCGGCAGATCCCGCATTTATCACAGAGTTGGGTGTCAATCACATGCGCCTGTTTTTTCCTGCCGGTGATAGCCTTGTGCATGCATCCTTGCAGACAGATTCGGCAGCCAGTACACTTGTCCGGATCAATCCAGTATGTAATCAGAGCCTTGCACACCCCAGCTGGACATTTCTTTTCGTTGATGTGCGCCTCGTATTCCGGACGGAAATAACGCAATGTGGAGAATACCGGATTGGGCGCGGTCTTACCCAGCCCGCACAAAGCAGTCTGGGAAACAGTATCAGCCAACTCCTCTAGGAGACCAATCTGCTCCGGTTTCCCACGGCCTTCGGTGATGTCCGTGATTATCTCGAGCATGCGGTCAACCCCCACTCTGCAGGGCAAGCACTTGCCACACGACTCGTCCTGCAGGAAAGTCAGGAAATACTTAGCCACGTCCACCATGCAGGTCTCTTCATCCATCACCACCATACCGCCCGAACCGACCATAGAACCGGCTTCGGAGAGTGCGTCGAAATCGATGGGAAGGTCGAATTTGTCCACCGGCAGACAACCGCCCGATGGCCCGCCAATCTGGACCGCCTTTATCAGCTTGCCATTGACTGCGCCGCCTCCTATGTCAAATACCACTGTGTCGATGGGCGTGCCCATGGCCACTTCAACCAGGCCGGTATTCTTGATGCGGCCGGTAAGAGCAAGAATCTTGGTGCCCTTGCTTCCGCGGCTTCCCTTCGAGGCAAACCATGATGAACCATTCAAGATAATGGATGGGACGTTGGCCCAGGTCTCGACGTTGTTGAGGGTCGTTGGCTTATGATAAAGACCGTCCACCACGGTGTGGACGTCCTTGGGCCTTGGCTCACCAACTTTGCCTTCAAGAGAAGCCATAAGTGCCGTTGATTCGCCACAGACAAAGGCCCCACCGCCTCGGGCGATTTCTATGTCGAAGGAAAAGGGCGAGCCCAGTATGTTATCGCCGAGGAGACCGCACTCATGTGCCTGCTCGAACGCGATTCTGGAATGCTTGACTGCCAGCGGATATTCATTGCGGACGTAAATATATCCCTTCCGAGCACCAATTGCCCAAGCGCCGATCATCATACCTTCTAAAATCAGGTGAGGGTTGCCTTCGAGCACACACCGGTCCATGTAGGCCCCTGGGTCGCCCTCATCCGCGTTACAGATTACGTACTTCTCATCTCCTGGTGCCTCCCGGCATTCGCTCCACTTCCGCCCGGTTGGGAAACCACCACCGCCACGCCCCCGCAGCCCCGAAGACTTGATTTCCTTGATGACCTCCTCCGGCATCATGCCACCAAGCACTTTGGTCAGAGCCGAATACCCGCCGGCCACGATGTAATCCTCAATTGAGCAGGGATCAACCATACAGTTCTGGGAAAGGATTTGCCGGTCCTGTGCCCGGTAAAAGGGAATCTCTGCTTGGGTCTGAAAACTCTTGCCAGAAACGGGGTCTCGGTAAAGCAGCTGCTCGATAACCTCCCCCTTCATCACAGTCTGGTAAACGATTTCGAAAGCATCCTCCGGCGAAACTTGGCAATAAAATATGTTGCCCGGCTCGATGATAATAACAGGGCCTTGCTCGCAAAAGCCGTGGCATCCGGTGACGCACAAGCGCACGCTATTGTCCAGTCCCTGCCTAGATAATTCGTCACCGACCGCGTCAATAACCGCCTGGGATCGAGAGGCCTGGCAACCGGTCCCGCCGCATATCATCACCGTAGTGATAATACTCTGCCGTTGCTCCCGGAGGCGTTCACGCAGATGTTTAAGTTCGCGGGCACTATTAAGCCTAGACATTTTGATTCTCCTCAGTTTTCTGACGTCTCAGGGTCTCGATCAGTTTGCGGAGCTTCCCGGGCGTCATGTGGTGATGATAGGACCTGTTTTCCACAACGATCGGTCCCATTGCACAAGCACCCAGGCAGTTGACGCGCTCGATGGAGAAAAGCCCATCAGGTGTCACCTCACCCGGCTTCACTCCGAGTTGGCCGATAGCTTGGTCAAGGAGAAGGCGGGCACTACGGACATGACAGGCTGTGCCCATGCACACGGTGAGAACATATTTACCAAATGGTTTTAACCGAAAGGCCTTGTAAAAGGAAGCCACCCTGTAGACTTCGATAACCGGCACACCGAGACCTTGGGATACAGCCTGCATGGCCTCTTTGGAAATGTAGCCGTAGTTTTTCTGGATGTCCTGGAGTACTTCGATGAGTTGATTCGGTTGACTGCGGCGTCCTTCCAGAATTTGATCGAGCGTTTGGGGCGGCATGTTAACCTCCTCTAATCGAGAGTCAGCTTGACTACTTTTAAAATACCTGATAAACTCAACGATGTGTATACGGAAAAAATGCACTTATATTGCCTATTAAAAATAGGTAATCAAGCGGAGGAATCTAATGGAAAATAAAAAAACTCCTCTTTCTCCAACCACTGGCCGGCATCTGCCTTTTCCCACGAAAGACTTGGCCCTTTTGTGGCGAATCCCTTTTCTTAGCGAAACCGAAACTGACATGGTCGAGATCGCGTTACGCGAGCGCATCAAGGAATTGAATTGCCTTTATGGGATCTCGCAACTGACCGAGCGTTATCTGCATTCCCTTGACGACCTGCTGCAAGAGCTTGTGAATTTTTTGCCATATTCATGGCAATATCCAGAGGTCACCTGCGCCCGTATCCTCTTTAAGGGGAAAAACTACACGAGCGATAGATTCAAGGTGACCAACTGGCGTCAGTCGGCGCGGATTTACATGTATCATGAGCCGGTAGGTGAGGTCAGTATTTTCTATCTGCGAGAATGCCCGCCGGCTGACGAAGGTCCTTTTCTGAAAGAGGAACGGGCTCTGCTGGACACAGTCGCCGAGCAGATAGGCACCATTGCCACCCGGATATCAGCAGAGATGGAATTGCAGGAGGCCAACCGACAATTGACCCTGGAGCGTCAAGCCTTACAAGAAGCCAATACCGCGCTGCGGATACTCCTGTCCCGGATTGAGCAAGAGAAACAGGAAATCTACCGGGACATTAAAATGAATGTCGAAAAAATCCTTATGCCTATCCTGCACGCCCTGGCCTCGCAGCTACCTCCGACCCAGGTTAAATATGTGGAGATGCTCCAGAATAACCTCGAGGAAATCACTTCGCCATTCATAAGTAAATTATCCCTTTCCTACCATTCGATGACACCGACCGAAATCGCTATCTGCAACATGATCCGGAACGGAATGCGTACCAAAGAAATCGCCGAGATGCGGGGCATATCTGAGGCCACCATCAACCGCCACCGGGAAAAGATCCGACGCAAACTCAAGATCACCAACCAGGATGTTAATCTCGCGACTTTCCTACAATCGAGCATGTGGGAGGGAAAATAGAAACGGGGATTTCCCATATCAACTTAGGACCGTGGCATGACCCGACCCCACTGGCCTTCATTTTCTGATCCGTTAATTTATCCATTATTCCTGCCTAATACTAGAACTGGGCCAATTTTGGAGATAGGTCATATTCTAGCCTCGCTACACTTTCTAGCGCTATGTTCAGTTCACACCATTGCCTTAGTGTGTCCTCCCGCTGCAGAATAACTGGCGTAAACATAGATGATCAAAAGAAGCTCCACATTGCAAGAAGGAGCGAGGGATAGCACCGGTATAGACTCTCTGAAATATGAGGTTTGCCGCGTAGAATGCTTAACGGCCGAGGGTAAAGCTAACGCCTCCCCTACCTCCTTGCCCTCCTTGTCTAGGTAGGTGAGGAATCAGCCATGAAAGAAAGGCGTCTTCACTCCTCGTCTGCATGAAGATTCTACCCGACCCTGTGTAGGTGCATACCAACCCCTCACCGCTGAAAAGTGTGGACTTCAGCCCGCCTACTCTCCTCACCTTGTAATTAACACTCTCATCAAAGGCTACCATGTGCCCATTATCTATCGTGTATGATTCTCCTGCCGTCAACTTAATTTCGTGGATAGCACCGTAGCTGGACAGGAAAAGGTCACCCGTGCCCTGCACTTTGAGCAGGAATAGACCCTCCTTAGCGAAGAAACCTTTAGCCCCAGCCCACTTCGTGTCTACTGAGATATCCGGCGAGGAAGCTATATATGATGAAGACTGTACAAAAATAGTCTCGCCGTTCAGCCGAAAATGAACAATGTCTCCAGGCAGAGGCGGCGCAAAGGTAATTTCGCCTGGAGCAGTAGCCCTAAATGTATTCATGAAAAAGCTCTCGCCACCCAGAAAGCTACGCTTTAGCCCGGCGAGAAGCCCACCCTTCACGCTGGTTTCTATAGTGATCCCCTCCGACATGGAGACCATTGCCCCAGCTTCGGCAGTAATAGCCTCCCCAGCGTTCAGCTTTACTCTAGCCAAAGAGTACGAAGGTTGATACAATATTTCAGATTCCACCAGCCCTTACCTCCTTAATTTGGTGTCGTTATGTAGATTATAGCACACGTGTGAATTGTCACCAGAAGTAGGACACGTTTGGGCGGGTTGTTTACCCATCTATATACCTTCGGTTGGCTCATTAAGTAATGTAGTCAAGAAACTGAAGCCTCAATGAGGTACTGTCAAAACAGTACTCGGCACTCGATACCCTGTTTTCCAAAGGCAGAGGCGAGTTCCTTACTTTTTCGGGAGAAGAAGCCATCGCTCATGGTGCTCTCCAAATTATGTTTCCTATACACCCAATCGCCATAATGGTAGTTCATCCTATCAATTAATACGTAATCAACCTTCCCCCTAAGCCGAGCAGCAAGTTCCTCCGCTTTGGGAAGCATTGGCGCAATCATCGCATAGGTTCTAGTGCTCCCAAGATGTAGCTCCTCCAGTGCCTTGATTCTTTCCTCGATTGATGGCGCATTGGGTTCAAACATCTGTCTTATCCTTTCATCTGCAGTGGTAACTGTTAGCCCAACTTCAATCTTGTTGGCTCCTTTAAACAGTTTTACATCACGTAACACAAGTACAGATTTCGTCTGGATTGTGATCGGCCACCCATGTCGAACCAATATTTCAAGGCACTTTTTTGTCAGTTCGTATGTTCTCTCCAGCGGTTGATAGGGATCGCACACTCCGCTTACCCACACCCTACCGGGTGGCATCTTATCTATCTCGCGTTGCAGTAGATCCGGGGCATTAATCTTAACATCAACAAATTCACCCCACGGCTCCCTATGTCCGGTGAATCTCTTCATAAAGCGAGCGTAGCAATAGGTACAGCCGTGCTGACAACCAATATAGGGATTGACCACATAGTCAAAAACTTTTGATTTGGACAAAATGCTTCTTGTGTAGATTTCTCTGATAATCATAGTATCCGTAGATAATTTTATCATTTTTCAATAAAACTCGATTGCACGAAAGCTTGAATTGTTACCTTTAGTTTATTGAAGCTTCATAACTAACTACTAACTTCACTGTCAATTGTTCACACCTATAATGTCTAACTTGACACCTTCCTTCTTCTGACTCACAAGAACAAAGATTTGTCCCTCATATAGGAACATTGACAACCGCGTATTTAGGAGTAGAATTGAAGTATAGACACATGAAATAACTTTAAAATAATATAACTGCAGTGCTGGTTTAGGAGTTGAGGAGATGAAGAAAGGGCACTGGAAACCGCCGAAAATATGGCGGTGGTTGGGTGCCCTTTTTGATTTAGCCAAAGCTATGTGAGCTTAAGAATTAAAAGGAGATGTCAGAAATGAAAAGGGTTGTTATTGCGTTATTGACTGCAGCTGTAGTTGGTGCCATACCATTTACCGGATGTGTTCAAAAGGAGGCTCTGCCCGAGCCAGAGATTCCGGCGCACTATACTACCTATACGGATGAGACAGGTCTTTTCAGTATCTCGTATCCTCCAGACTGGGAGACTGCTCTGTTTTTAATTGAAGATCTCGATAAAGCCACCGAGGAGCTCCTTACGAGCATTGAAAAGGACCTTCCTCTTGAACGGACCAGGATGCTATTCTTGGCAGGGCTGCCAACCGAGACAGGATATGAACCGAATGTAAATGTCGTGGTAGAGTCATTGCCTGGAATCAGCTGGACGCACGACCAAGTGGTTGAGGCAAAAATTCAAGGAATCAAGAACGTCATCGAGGCTTACTATGAGTTCTCTCGGGTTAAGACAACCATTGGCGGCAGGGAAGCGACGATTTTAGATTGGGATGGAACTGTTCCTCTTGGATTACGTAGTTTACAAGCGATTATACTCGTGGGTAAAGTTGCCTGGGTTGTAACTTGCGTGCCACCTGCGGGAGAGTTTAGCAAGTGGGAAAGCGACTTTCATGCCATAGTCAGGAGCCTTCGAATATTGAAGTGAGGCTAACTAATATGCCGGTGGTTGGTGTCCTTCACGTTTGGGGCAGGAAGTTTGCGTCTATGGAGGGGCCTTCCGGCTTCAAATGGATGTGAATACAAAGGATCGCTTGTTGATCCAAAGAACGTGGGCTTTGCTGTTCATTTTTCCGTAGCTGGTGCGGAAAACATGCTGTAAAGAAAACGAACCAACTAAATCAAAAAAGAAGGAAAATACGGTGGCTGAGACAATTGAAAAGATGGGAATGGGATGGTTGCCAGATTATCCAGATTTTCGTGACTACACTATAGAGCAGGGTGAGGTTGCCTTCATAATAAGCTACTGTCCTTGGACTTTTCCCCTCTGTCCGCTTTGTCAGTACGAATCCTTTGGCCAGGGATTTGAGGGATGTCCCTGGCGCTGTCTCCAGTTTGATATTTACTGCCATTATTCATTTGCGGACCCGCCTTGGCTTCCTTTGATTCAGGTGGCCTAGACCGTATTTAGCCACCTTCAGTTTTTTGGCGACTCAGGTGGTCTAACCACCGTGTTTCCTATCTATGGTCGGGGTGAGAGGATTTGAACCTCCGACCACCTGAACCCCATTCAGGTGCGCTACCTGGCTGCGCTACACCCCGACTGGCTTCTAATCATACTAGCATAATTTATTTCTACCAGCAAATGCCGCCCTAGCTCAACCATAGACAGTAATACTCAAATCTGTTAGTATTAATAGCTTGGTAACTGACGGGAAAAGGGGGGTAGCTAGCACCATGGTAATGCGGGCGCTGTGTTGCTTTCCTGACGCCCCGGTATTAAGGCGAAAAGCCAGGAGAGTGCCAACCATTGATGGCTCGATTCAGCGACTAATTGACGATATGGTGGAGACGATGCAGCAGACAAAGGGTGTGGGGTTAGCCGCTCCGCAGGTTGGGGTGCCTCTCCGAGTTATTGTACTCCAGATGCCGGGTGAGGAGCCAGTTGCTATCATTAATCCTGAAGTAGTGAAACGGGCTGGGGAGCGGGAGGTGGTGGAGGGATGCCTTAGCATCCCCGGCTATGCTGGTGAAATAAAACGGTCGGTTTCAGTCACTGTCAAGGGCTGGGACCGGCAAGGGAAGCCAACAAGAATTAAAGCCACCGGTCTTATGGCTCAGGCTCTAGAACATGAGCTTGACCACCTTAATGGTGTCTTATATATCGACCACCTGGAAAGTCAGGATAAGTTACACAGGGCTGAGGCTGAGGGGATGTGAGCAGTGAAAACCCTGTTTCAGTGCGATTTTGATGGTACCATCACCCAAGAAGATATAAGCTTCCTGATATTAGATGCCTTTGCCAATGGGGACTGGAGGCAACTTTTGACCCAGTATAGACAGGGCAAAATATCGGTTGGCTATTTCAATACCAAAGCCTTTGCCATGGTTAAGGCTGATAAGCCAACCTTACTTAGATTTGTGAAAAGCCAGGCAAAGATACGGGCTGGGTTTCATGAATTGCTAGCCTATTGTCACCGGAGGGGGTTTAGATTTGTTATTGTAAGTAATGGGCTGGATTTCTACATAAAAGCAATTTTGAGAGATATCGGCATGGATAATATTGAGGTGTTCGCTGCCCAAACTCGGTTTAGTCCCGATGGTATTAACGTCCGGTATGTGGGACCCGAGGGCAACCAATTAGAGCATAGTTTTAAAGAGGCATATGTTAGGTTGTTTCGAGACAGGGGTTATCAGGTAATATATGCCGGGAACGGTATCTCCGACGCTGCTCCATCAAGGCAGGCACATTGGGTCTTCGCCACCGGGGAGCTACTGACCTACTGTAGGGAGATGAACCTTAATTGCACGCCGTTTATTGACCTTAATGATGTAATCAGGGGCTTGGAGCTTTTGTAGTAGCTCCATAGTCCCTTTCGCCAAATATTTTACTGCCTACTCTTACTATATTGGCGCCTTCTTCGATGGCGATTTTATAAGAATTTGTCATCCCCATTGAAAGATATCGCATCTCAACATTAGGCAAATTGAGCTTTTTGATTCTGTCAAATATTGTTTTCGTTTCCACAAAATAGGGTCTTGAGTCTTCAGGATTGCCAAAACGAGGCCCCATAGTCATCAGTCCCATTACCCTTAGGTTTGGGCAGGTTGAAATTTCTTTAACCAATTGCTCAGCCTCTTCCGGGAAGACGCCTGATTTTTGCTTTTCCCGGCCGCTATTTACCTCGATTAATACCGGCATAATTTTGCCGATTTGAGCACATCTTTTATCAATCTCCCTGGCAATCTCCACAGAATCAACAGTTTCTATCATGTCAAATATCGTTATCGACTTCTTAACCTTATTTCTTTGAAGGTGTCCTATAAAGTGCCATTTTGCCTTGTTGCCTATTACTTTGTAGGCTCTTACCGCTTCTTGGACATAATTTTCACCTACAATTTTTACTCCTGCCTCCACTGCCTCCAGAATTTCTTCAGGTTGTCTTGTTTTGGCAGCGGCTACCAGTCCCACCCCGTCCGGCAGTTCACTCAATATTTGGCTAACATTTTGTTTGACAGTCATTAGCTTTCTATCGTCCCCGTAACTAAAAATATTGTAGCACTTCCTTAACACAACTAACAGAATAGGCTATTATATATGAACATAAGTTCATAAGCTAGATTAGAGCAGACCGGAAAAGGAGGGATTAGAACATGCCTCTTGTAGTTTCAATTGTAGGTAAATCAAAGTCGGGAAAGACCGCCCTTATAGAAAAACTGATTGGGGAATTAAAATCAAGGGGTTATCGGGTGGCTACCATCAAGCACACTCCTCACGGTATGACCTTCGATGAGGCGGACAAGGATAGCTGGCGCCACATTCAAGCCGGGAGTGAAGCTACGGCAATCGCCTCACCGGACAGGATTGTGTTAATCAAGCCTATCGCTCAGGAGCTTGCCCTTGACCAGATAGCTCGTTTATTTGGTGAGGACTATGACATTATCCTGGCTGAAGGTTTTAAGCATGGTGACGCACCCAAAATAGAGGTCCACCGTAAGGAGGTCGGTCCACCCCTTAGTAATATCAAGAGGCTTATCGCCATAGTCACTGATGAGTCCCTGAAAACCGAGACACGGCAGTTCTCCTGGCAAGACATTAAAGGCTTGGCTGACCTTGTGGAGGAAGGCTTCATAAAGCCTCAAAGGGAACGAATCTCACTTTACATAAATAATATTCCCATCGTGTTAACTACCTTCCCCAAGCAGGTTATCACCAACGTCATTCTGGCTGTAGCTTCCTGTCTAAAGGGGGCTGGCGAGGTCAGGAGCCTCGAGCTTTTCCTAAGGAGGGGTTCAGAAAAATAGACAAGGCTGAAGTATCAGCCGACCTCTGTTAGAATTTCCGAGCTATAATTGAAAAGATTGCAGTTTTGCGCTATAAATATGGGGGTATTAAGCCTTTACTCTTTTGTAGCCCCGCATTAGCTAGTTTACAGCAGGGAAGGCTTAGGTTTGGCTAAAAAAAAGAAGCTAGAGAAACCAAAGCGCGAAGTCACCAAGCGCCAGCTTTCCCAGTGGGAACAGCAGAAAAAGAGACGACGCCTTTTTCTTATCTTGGGGATTAGCGTTATTGCTGCCGTTGCCGGGATTATGGGCAGGGGGTGGTATATTGATCACTATCTACCGATGCACGAAACGGTAATTAGAGTAAACAATACCGAGT
>CAYQQD010000008.1:0-18895 GCA_964419575.1 uncultured Dehalococcoidales bacterium
AGGTCAGCCCGGGCTATACCACCCCTCAAGGCAACGAGACTAGCCCGGGGCTTGCGTTTTGGGTTGATGCCTGCGAGCATACCAGCTCTGGCGGCAAGGCTAGCCTTATCCTATATGCCTCAGATGGCTGGAACCTGATTGAAAATTGGACAGCCAGGCACCAGTTCCGGTGGAATAAGGGGAGCGATGAAATGTGTGTCAAGGCTCTCCTCGCCTTTGTCCTAGCTAGGATTGGCATAAAGCTTGAGGTCAAATCCCAGTCATCGGTGATAACGAGCTACTACCCTGATTTCACCATCCAACCCAACAATAGGGGAAACGTAGTCATCAGAAAACTGCTATCCTTTATCCCTGATGTGGTATTCATTGAAGGCAATAAAGCCTATGTGGTGAATCCCGGCTCCTCTGACACATCAGTCTATTCCTATGGTTCATCTCATCCCATACTTGAGGGGAAATATCGGAGGCAGGCATGGGAGCTTAACCACGCCCAAATTGAGGGCTACGACCCGGTAAACGATGAGCCGGTAGTTGTTGATTCCTTCTCCTGGACTCAGATAACCAGGCTCTATGATAGGCTGAGCCGACTTGAAGACAGGAATATAGATAGTGTGTCTAAAGCTGAGCAGAGAGGAGACGCCTATTTACGACAAGCCGAGATAGAATCAGCCAGCGGGGCTATTCTAACTCCCCCCAATTGCGGACAGCAGCTATATGACGTCATCGACATAACCGATAGCCGGGCTGGACTCAGTCAGGAGACAAAGAGGGTGCTCGGGCTAACCTTGGTTTATAATCCTCGCTATGGTAAATATGAGCAACAGTTGCTACTAGGCGCGGTATAGAAATTGTTTATCTACCTCACCCCCTTTATCCCCCTCTCCATGATATGGATATATACTCCTATCATGAGGGGGAATATAGGTTTTGAAGGGGGAAGCCCCTTCAAACTTCCTCCTATTAAGAAGACAAAAATACTAAGGGAGAGTCTGAGAGAGGCTTCGCCTCTCTTACACAACCAATTCCCCTTCCCCTTAATAAGGGGAAGGGGATAAAGGGGATGGGGTTATAAGAATATTTGGAGGAGGTCTAGAAATGAGCCTGAGGAAAGCAGTATTAAGGAGTTTCAACCCCGGTGACTACACCGCCACTATCCAGCTATCTGGCAGCCACAAAGTTTACCTTGAGGGCATCGCTGTGGCTCGAAACCTGCCCGCCGCCGAGATGGCTGTGGGCAGAAAGGTAGCAGTGGTATTCTTTGACGAGAATAATGCCAAAGAGGCAGTAGTGGTCGCCGTCTATACTTAGTCTGCCCTAAAACTACCTTGGAGATTATCGCCGCAAGCCATTCTGAGGTTTTTTATGCTACTTAGGGACAGAAAGCCAAGGCGATAATAATAACAATTGACCTTGGGGTGATAGACAGCTAGATTCCACCCCTGCCTCTGCCGCACCCTTAATTGCCTACCCCCTCTAATTATGCGAGGTTGATTCTCTGGTCAAGCTCTCAGCAATGCTCTTCAAGATGGTAAGAATGCCAACTACCGCCCGCTGGATATTGACCGGCTCTTGCGATAACACCGCAGCCACATAAGGGTCAATCCGCCCACCACCGGAGGGGAGATTATCATCAAAGCCCAGGGGTTTGGCAATCTTTTGCAGAGTACGGGCTGAAGGATAACGCTCCCCCCTCTCGATACGGCCGAGATGGGATGAAGATACCCCTGACTTTGCTGCCAACTCCTGCAGTGTCAGCGCCATCATAATCCGTTGCTGCCTGATTACATCGCCTAAATTATCTCGGTCACCTCTGTCCATAATTGTATTATAATTCGACAATTGGCATATGTCAAGTGGCGAAATAGATTGATTTAAGTAAAAATTAAGTGCCGAAGAGTCCTAAATTTCTGACAGTTCCTTCCAATACACTCTGGCTGTATCCAACCTAGAGCACAAGAGCTGCCCTCCACTCCACAGCGAAACCTTGAGTTCATGCTCACCACTGGGCATGTCGTTAATGGAGTGTAATTGCAGTGTTTGCTGCTTGTATTCTCCATTGTGTAGTTCAATATCCAGCGGAACCTCCTCCACCCTCCCCCCAACCTCAACAATTGCCTTGTCCAGACGGACCGGCTCGGGGACGAAGCTTTTAACGCCAAAGGCGACCCACTCAAGCTCCCAGTTCTCCTCCGGCGGTCTCCGGTGCCACCCGTGTCCCATACTGGCTGGCATCACCACACCACAGAAAGGCTTGGGCAGCGATACTTCAACGGTAACGGTTGATACTAGGGTAGGTTTAGTCTCCTCTTCAGCCAAGTTGGTTATATACCGAGCCTCTGTCTCAGCCGATGTTACCCCATCTGTGGTATCTTCCACAACCGGCTGCTGGGGAAGTGGTTCCGATGGTATTCCTTTACATCCACTGGCAACTAACGCCCAGGCTACTACCAAAAGCAACACGCAGATTCTAAGCCACTGTCTTTTCATCGTTAAAACTAACATTTAGTCCCCCCTCTACCGTTGTGATTAAAGATAGAGAAACTGGCGAGCTTCGGTCTCAGAAGCTCACTATTGAGGCGTTCTCATGAGAGAAATCCAAAGCTCGTGGATGATAGACTGCTAAGTCCCGCCCCCAGCCAATCCTATCCCGCAATTACCTACTCTCTACCTATAGTTATCCACGCTTATTCTTTAGCTATGCCCTCGGCAACGCTCTTTAGGATGGCAAGGATTCCAACCACCGCGTGCTGGACACTAACCGGCTCTCGCGACAATACCGCGGCGACATATGGGTCAATCCGTCCACCACTATAGGACGGACCTTCCTCACCGACACTAGGGGAACGGGGGGAGAGATAACCAGCGTAAGTAAATAACTCATTCTCCTCCAGGCCTAAAGGTTGGGCGATCCGTCGCAGAATCCGGGCTGAGGGATAACGCTCGCCCCTCTCAATGCGTCCTAGATGGGATGAAGATACCCCTGACTTGGCGGCTAACTCCTGCAGCGTTAGCGACGCCATAACCCTTTGCTGCCTGAGTACCCTGCCTAAACTACTCCTATTACTGATGTCCATAAGTGAATTATAATTCGCCAATTGGCAAAATGTCAATAAAAATAGTGTTAAAATTCCATTAAAATCTATTCCTTGACGGTTGAAGCCAGGGGTTATACAATGACACTTAGGCACCTAGGCGGAATTAAATGGCTAAGAAATACGATGTCATCATTGTTGGTGGTGGTCCGGCAGGTATCTTTGCCGCTTTAGAGCTGTCCCAGGTAGCCGGCCTCAATGTCCTACTTATAGAGAAGGGGAAGGATATTGATAAACGCAGCAGTCTGGTCTGCGGCTTGGGCGGAGCCGGCGCTTTCAGCGATGGCAAGCTAACACTAGCCCCGCAGGTAGGGGGGCGGCTTCAAGACTATCTTGGGGAGGGTACTCAAGCCCTGATTAAGTACGTTGATGACATATACCTCAAGTTTGGCGCTCCCAAAAAGCTTTACGGGATAGGGGACGAGGTTGATAACATTCGCCACCAAGCTTCTCTGATAGAATTACGCCTGATACCAGTACCTATTCGGCATTTAGGCACCGAACGTTGCCGCTCGGTGCTCAAGGCAATGCGAGATTACCTCACTCCCCACTTGGAATTAAAGCTTGAAACCACGGCTGCCACCGTCTTGGTTGATAATGGTAAGGTTAAGGGTATTGAAACTGAGACCGGGGAGAGATTTGACTGCCACTATCTAATTCTAGCTCCAGGCAGGGAAGGGGCAGATTGGTTATCTAAAGAAGCTAAACGGCTTAATCTAACCATGTATAATAACCCTATTGATGTTGGGATTAGGGTAGAGGTGCCGGTAGCAGTAATGGAAAAGTTGGTCAGTGTGCTGTATGAAGCAAAACTGGAGTTCCTGTCAAAGAGCTTTGACGACCGGATTAGAACCTTCTGCATGTGTCCCGCCGGTGAAGTCACTACGGAGACTACCGGTGGTTGCGACCCGGTAATCACGGTTAACGGGCATAGTTATGCCAATCGCAAGAGTAACAATACCAATTTTGCCCTGCTGGTGAGCACAACCTTCACCGAGCCATTCCATGAGCCTATCGCCTACGGTAAATACCTGGCTAGACTGGCTAATATTCTCAGTGGTGGGGTGCTGGTACAGCGCCTGGGCGACCTGATGAAAGGTCACCGTTCTACCCCAGCTCGCATCGAGCGGGGGTTGGTCCAGCCAACCTTAAGGACAGCCACCCCTGGCGACCTTAGTTTTGTCCTTCCCTACCGTCACCTTACCGGGCTTATCGAGATGCTTCAGGCAATGGACAAACTAGCCCCGGGTGTTGCTTCCAGCCACACCTTACTCTATGGGGTTGAGGTCAAATTCTATTCTTGCCAGCTTCAACTTAGTCCTTGCCTGGAGACCGAGGTTGGCAATATGTTTGCTGCTGGTGATGGCGCTGGTATTAGTCGTGGTTTAATCCAGGCATCGGCTTGTGGTGTAGTGGCAGCCCGCGAGATATTAAGGAGAAGCGGACATTAGGCTTGTCTATCTACCCTATCCCCTTTATCCCCTTCAAAGGTTGCTAGCACCTCTCCAATATTTGCGGGGTTAAAGGGGCGGAGCCCCTTAAAAATAACTATCCCCCTCTCCTTCCAAGGAGAGGGGGATACAGGGGGTGAGGTTAATAAACGACCTTCGACCTCAAAAGAGGGCTGGTTTCTTAGGTATCGACCTTACCTCAAAGGAGGCTAAGCCCAGTGCTTGCCTCGGGCTGGATAACGAGCTAAAACTTATATACCACGGCTTGCTAAATCGGGACTCAGACATCCTGCAAATTGTAAACCGGTTTCAGTTTGACCTGATAGCTATTGATGCCCCGCTCAGCCTCCCCAAAGGGCTATGCTGCCTTGAAGAGGGCTGTTCTTGTCAGCCAATATCCGAGGCTAAGGGTAGGAACTGTGAGCGGGAACTAGCCAGGTTAGGTATCCCCTGCTACTTCACTACCAAAAAATCTATCATCAAGGCTATGGTTTACCGAGGCATTGGACTCAAGACTAAGCTCGAATCTGAAGGCTACAAAGTTATTGAAGTCTATCCCTATGCCAGTAAGCTTCGCCTCTTCGGCAAGAATATCCCCAAAAAGACAACACCGGCTGGCTTAGTATTCCTAAAGCAACGTATTTGCCAATTGCTACCCAATATTACCCCCGATGTGGATGGGTTTAAACACGACATGTGCGATGCCGCCATAGCTGCTTATACCGCCTTTTTGTGCTCTCAGGGCAAGACAGAGCTATGTGGTGAACCCGAGGAGGGCACAATTTGTCTCCCTGTCCTTGACAGGGTAACTTAAGACCGCTAAAATGTGTTGGTCATTATCTCCTCTCATACATGATAAGGAGGCTGATGCCATGTGACTAATGTAGTAGCCGGAGACAATGAGAGCTTTGAAAGTTTGCTTAAACGGTTTAACAAAAGGGTGCAACAGGAAGGTATTCTGGCTGAAGTGCGTCGCCGTGAATACTACGAGAAGCCTAGTGTCAGGCGTAAGCGGAAGCGGGCATCTAAAAGACGCAAATCTGCCAGAGTAATGAGAAGATAGTAGTAAGTTTGAAGCAAAGTGGAAGACTTAAAACAAAAATTAAGCGATGACCTTAAACAGGCACTGCGGAGCGGGGACAAGGTAAGGCGTTCCGTTATCCGCTTGGTGATGGCAGCCATTAACAACGCTGAAATTGCCCGGCAAGCCACTCTAAATGATACCGATATCCTTGGCGTTATTGCCAAGGAGGTAAGGCAGCGCCAGGAAAGCATTGACGCCTTCAGGAAAGGCAACCGCCAAGACCTAGTAGCTCAGGAAGAAGCCGAGATGGCGGTGCTAAAAGAGTATCTACCCCCACAGCTGACCCGGGAGGAGATTATCGCCGCCGCTCGCCAGGTTATTACGGAGGTAGAAGCAAAGGGACCCGGCGATAAGGGGAAGGTTATGTCCAAACTTATCGCCCAGCTTAAAGGCAAAGCCGATGGGCGAGAAATAAATGCGGTAGTAACCGAGTTGCTTAGTTTATAACCCCCTCCATGGCTCGGTTTAGCTCAAGCTCCAAATGACCGGGGTTAATACCTGAGTCCACTACCCCCCAAGGTAACTTTTGATTGGTATTCCATCTCTGGTGAGCATAAAAATCAATATCTAGATGGCTTTTTTTAACCGCCTGGCGCCAGCCGGATAACGATACCACTTCAGTATTAGCCAGCACCTCAGCTAATTTAGCATCGCCCCGGCTTAAGACTGCCTGAATCTCACTCCAGGCTGGGCTTTCACATTTAAGCTTAATCCCCCTGGGCAATAAACCTTTCTTGAGCCGAGACAAACGACGATTCAGGGTAGAGAGTGGTGCCATAGGCAGCCATTGGAAGGGCGTCCCCGCCTTGGGCACAAAGGGGGCGATACTTAGACTAATCCGACAGCCACTTCGCTGCCGGTCAAGAATATTCTTACACCTAAGGGTCAGATTTATGATTTCCTCAATATCCTCGTCGGTCTCTAAGGGCAGACCAACCATGAAGTAGAGCTTGAGCTGCTTTACTTTCAACTCAGCCACTTTGCTTACTGACTGTAAAATATCGTCCTCGGAGATGCCCTTTCTAATCACCTGGCGCAGGCGCTGAGAGCCAGCCTCAGGGGCAAGAGCGATGGTCTGGGCTCCCCCTTTGGCTAATTCTCGCAGTACTATGCGGGAAAGGGGTCTCACTCGCAGAGAGCTGACGGAGAGCTCAGCCCCCATATGGTGCAGCTTAACCATTAGCTCCTCTATCTGGGGGTGGTCAGCAACAGCCGGCCCGACTAACCCCAGCCGCCTTCTATATTTAAGTCCTTCCTCTGCCTGGGCTATTAGGCTGTCTGGAGAACGAAAGCGCATCGGGTGAAAGGCGCTACCGGCTAGACAAAAACGGCAGCCCCAGTTGCAGCCCCGCCCTACTTCAATAAGATATAACCCGCCTAGCTCAGTATCTGGAGTAATTATGGTAGTGGTAGTAGGAAAGTCGTCCAGATCCTCTGCCCACTGCCGAACCACCGGAGCATCGGAATAATACTGTGGTACATAAATGCCAGGCAGTGAGGCTAGTGCCTTTAGCAGTTCATGACGCTTACCCCCAATGCCCTCAGATAATACAGAAAGTAGAGGCGGTAGTATTGGCTCTGCCTCACCAATACCCAGGCAATCAAAGAAGGGAAACAAGGGCATAGGATTAGCCGTGATGCAGGCACCACCAGCTATAACCACTGGATGCCTTTCATCACGGTCAGTAGCGTATAGGGGTATGCCGCTGGCTTTAAGAACTCGGACTACATTAAAGTAATCAACCTCATAGGTGATAGAAAAGGCGAGGACAGCGAAATCTGAAAGCGGTCGCTGAGATTCCAGACTTAAAGGTGGTAGCTGTGGGATACCTTCTTTTTCACAGAAGGCTCTCTCACAAACGACTCCTCCATAGCTATTTAGCCGGCTATAGATGGCATGGACTGCCAGATTGGACATGCCTACATAGTAGGAGTTTGGGTAGATAAGGGCGATGGGGATTCTACCTCCCCAGTCCTTGATAATAGTCCCCTGTTCCCGGGAAAGCTGCCATCTGGCTTTTTTGATTTCATCCCACCCCATAAGCTATTGACTGACTTTATTTCCAGCAGCCCCTGAGAAACCGACCGTTTATGGTTATCACCTTATCGGCTGCCACTCTTAACTGCCGGGAAGTCCGTTCTTTACCAAACAAGGCAACCTCTACATTCTTCCCATTGTCCTTTACTGCCTGAAGGGCACCTACGTAATCATTATCGCCAGCCACCAGAACCGCCACATCGTAATTGTTCTTAAAACTATGAGTTATAATGTCGGTAGCTAATTGTATATCAACTCCCTTTTCATAAGGCGGGGTATTAGGCCAGTTGATGTAAACCAGACGCCCTAAACGCAACTCACAGTAAGGTATGGCGCTTATACTGGCAAAAAACGCCTGCTGGTCGCGGTATCGCTGTGGCTCTTCCTTAAGTCCTACCTTGGCATTATAGTAATAGATTCTTATTAACCGCCGCCTGTCCAAAAGCTTATTACCCAGCTTGCCGATGTCTATATCAGTCCTTTTAAAAAAATTCTTCAACGAATGGTACAGGTTGCTGCCATCAATAAAAATCATCACCCTGTCTGTCCTATCTCCCATATATCACCTTCCTTCCAAATCATTTTCATTATGTTTACTAACCCATTATAAAGCCTCCGAGCTAAAATTGCGAATAGGGATTCCGTGGTCAAGTTTAAATAGTAGAAAGGTTATCAGAAACAGGGCTTAATTAGCGGGCAAGGTGGTAGCCAGTGTCACTTAGCTAATGATAATTCAAGGCAGAACAGAAAATATCTCCCGCATGACAGCAAGGCGAATTCCATCTTCAGTCTCCTGATTCTGGGGGGTGGAAGCCCAGCGCTGGTTTGGGGGGCTCGGCGGCTTCAACCAGTTTGCCAAACTTGGACTCGTATTTTTCCAGGTTTAGTTTAAGCGCAGAAAGCATCCTCTTTAGATGGCCCGGACTAGTAACGACCCGTGCCGTCACCGAACCAACCGGAGGCGATATCATCATAAAATCCAAGATAAACTCCTCTTTGGTATGGGTAATGACCATGCTATTGGAATACACCCCACCTCTAAGGTTTCCCGGAAATGAAACCTTTACTTCCTGTCTAGCCGGCTTTTCCGCCATATCTTTCCTCCTTCGATTTCCTAGATTTTTTATTTTAGCACTTAGTATAGCCGCAATTGGGGCAGATGAAGCACCCCTCTTGATATCTGAGTAGGTTACCACAGTCAGGGCACTGCCCGGCTAGGTTCTTGGCTAAACCGTAGTCCTCCAGCTTAGGCTCATTCTCACCACCTATATGTTTCTCCAAGACGCTGGCAATGGCATCGGCGCAGGAGAGAACCGCCTTACCCTCTTCCCAGGCAATGGATGGACAACGAATACCACGGAGCTGTCTCACTATTGAAGCCACATCTACCCCAGACCTCAACGCCAGAGAGATAAGTCGGCAGGTAGCTTCAAGCTGGGCTGAGGCACAGCCGCCAGCCTTGCCCAGACTGGAGAAGACCTCACATATTCCCTGGTCATCAGAGTTGACAGTTACATAGATATAGCCACAACCAGTAGTTACCCTCTCGGTTACCCCCGAGGTTACCTTTGCCCTCTTCCTCGGGACAAGCCCAACGCCCTCAACCTCCTCCGCCCTGCCGGTGGTTAATACCTGCGCTTCGCGGCTCCTATCCCGGTAAATAGTTATCCCTTTCAGTCCCTCTTCATAAGCCATCATATATACCTTGGCTATATCTTCCCGGGTCGCCTCTTGGGGGAAGTTGACTGTTTTGGAGACGGCATTGTCAGTTGATTTCTGGAAGGCTGCCTGCATCCTAACATGCCACTCAGGCGTTATTTCATGGGCAGTAACGAATAGTCGTTTAACTCCATCAGGGACTTCTTCCATATCACGGAGTTTAGCCCCGTCGGCTAGCCGTTGCATAAGCTCCTCAGAGTAGAAGCCTCCCCTTTTAGCCTCCTCTTCAAAATAGGGGTTTACCTCTAATAGTTGGGCACCATCCAGAATATGGCGGGTGTAGCTCAGGGCAAATAGGGGCTCAATGCCACTGGAGCAGCCAGCGATTATACTCAGGGTGCCAGTGGGAGCGATAGTAGTGCACGAGGCATTCCTTAGCTTGCGACCGCCAGGGACGTCGTAGATGCTGCCCTTGAAAGCAGGAAAAGCACCGCGTTCTTTAGCCAATTCTGCTGAGGCTTTACACGCCTCTTCATGGATAAAATGCATAACCTTAGAGGCAACCTGTAGCGCCTCTCCCGAGTCGTAAGCAATGCCCAGCCTGATTAGCATATCGGCAAAGCCCATCACCCCAAGCCCTATTTTCCTGGATTTCTTAGTCATTTTAGCTATTTTATCCAGCGGGAACTTATTGACATCAATGACATTATCCAAGAATCTCACCGTAATCTTCACCGTCTTGGCTAGCTTGGGATAATCAATCTCAGCGGTTCCATCTTTGGTCCGTAGCATTTTGGCTAGATTGATAGAGCCCAGATTACACGACTCATAGGGAAGCAAGGGCTGCTCACCACAAGGGTTGGTGCTTTCAATATTGCCCAGCTGAGGAGTAGGGTTGTCTTGATTTATTCGGTCAATAAAAACAACGCCTGGGTCACCGGTTTTCCAGGCCATAGCCGCTATCTGGTCAAAAACTTCCTTGGCATTTAGCTTACCCGTCACCTCTTTGGTGCGTGGATTTACCAGCTCATAGTCAGCGCCCGCCTTGACCGCTTCCATAAATTCATTAGTTACCGCTACCGACAGATTAAAGTTAGTAAACGCAGTTGGGTCGTCCTTAGCCATTATGAACTTCATAATATCGGGGTGGTTAACATTAAGGATAGCCATATTTGCCCCCCGACGCGTCCCTCCCTGCTTGGTGACATTGGTGGTGGTATCAAATACTTCCATGAAAGAAACAGGACCACTGGCTACGCCTGAAGTGGACTTGACAAAGTCGCCCTCAGGTCTTAACGAGCTGAAAGAGAATCCAGTACCACCACCGCTCTTGTGGATGAGGGCGGTGTACTTTACCGCATCAAATATGGACTCCATTGAGTCCCCAACCGGGAGGACAAAGCAGGCTGACAGTTGCCCCAGCTCCCTCCCGGCATTCATTAGGGTCGGGGAGTTAGGCAGGAACTCCAGATTAGCCATCAACCAGTAGAATTCCTCTTCCCGACTCTTAACATCTGCCTTGGGGTCATAGATGAGCTCAGCCGAGGCGATAGCCTGTGCCACACGACGGAACATCTCCTCAGCTGTCTCAATAACCTCCCCGTGGGCATCCTTCTTCAAATACCTTCTTTCCAGAACACGAACGGCATTTTCGGTAAGACTAACGCCAGGGGCAAGCTGAACTTTCACTTCTGCCATGGGTTTGACCTCCTCTTTCTGGGCTGGTTTTGCAGCGGCTAAGATTTCTCTGACCACAGCCTGGATTTCAGCACCGGTGGGTAACCGTCTCTGCCGCCGACGAGGTTTGGACACAAGGTGCTCCATCCCGGGCAGGGGCTGCGGCTGTTCCAGCCGGTCAATCACCTGAGCAGTAAGCTGCTCAACCAGCTTTCTATCAGCCATGCCCATAGACTCGGCAGCAGCAAATATAGCCCTGGCAATCTGGGTTCGATTGGGTAATTTGTTTTCTTGGTCATTAGTTGTATTCATTTCCGACTCCTCCTGCGACTCTTGACCAGTTCCTTTGTTCTGTCATCAGGAATTAAGGGTAATTGACCTGCTGGGAGAGGTGCTCCAGCACTGAGCAGGGTATCCACCTCCTGCTTTAGGGCAGTTATGTCAGCGAACTCGCGGTAGACACTGGCAAAACGGATATAGGCGATGTAGTCCAGGCTCTTTAACCTTTCCATTACCATGTCGCCAATAACTCTACTGGGTATCTCTGGCTTACCTAGGCGGTAAAGTTCAGCTTCTATGTCATCAACCAGCTTATCCACAGCCCCGGTAGGTAGGGGGCGCTTTTCACAAGCCTTGCGAATACCAGTTAGCAGCTTATCCCGACTAAACTCCTCCCGCCTCCGGTCTTTCTTAATCACAAACAGGCTGGCTGGTTGCACTCGCTCATAAGTAGTGAAACGAGACCCGCAGGATAAGCACTGACGCCGACGGCGTATAGCCTCATTCGCATCACGAGAGTCTATAACCTTAGAATCAGAGTAACCACAATAAGGACAATTCATCGTAATACCACATTATATAGTATTACATGGTCATATTACCACAATATATAGTATTTGTCAAGCCTCTATGCCTTGCCGGTGGTTAGCTAACATTGCACTTTTGAAAAAAAGAATGCTAGAATGGCGAAGGTTATAAAACTGCCATGGGTACTACTTCAAGGAGGGCAAGAATACATGAAGTTACCCCTTTGGCAACCATCGGAGGAGCGTAAAAGGAATGCCAACATGACCAGATTTATCAGTCTGGTTAATGAGCGATGTGGGACAAAATTTACTTCCTACAATGAACTCCATAACTGGTCAATTAACAATCTAGCCGATTTTTGGGCGCTGGTATGGGAGTTTTGCCAGATTAAAGCTTCAAAACCGTATGATACGGTGATAACCCCCGCCCAGCGGATGATGGACACCAAATGGTTTCAGGGTGCCCACCTCAATTTTGCCGAAAATCTGCTCCGCTACCGGGATAACCGAACCGCTCTCGTCTTCAAAAGTGAGGCTCGAGAAGCGGTAAGAATTACCTACGCCGAGCTTTATCACCAAGTAGCCCGCCTAGCAAAATCTTTACGGGAATTGGGCATCAAAGCCGACGACCGAGTGGCAGCGTTCATGCCCAATATGATAGAAACCGTTATCGCTATGCTGGCTAGCACCAGCATCGGAGCTATCTGGTCGTCCTGCTCACCAGACTTCGGCATCAAAGGGGCTCTCGACCGCTTTGGGCAGACAGAACCTAAGGTTTTATTTACCGCTGACGGCTATTTTTATAATGGCAAGACCTTTGACTCTTTACAACGAGTTGCCGACATCTTAACTGAGCTACCTTCTATTCAGAAGGTGGTGGTTGTCCCCTATGTTAAGAAGAAGCCAGACATTAGCCAAGTCCCCAATTCCGTTCACTATGAGGATTTCCTATCTAAGGAAGCCGGACTTGAAATCCAGTTCGAACAGCTCCCCTCTGACCACCCAATATACATCATGTACACTTCAGGGACTACTGGACTGCCCAAGTGTATAGTTCAAGGAGCCGCCGGGCTCCTTGCCGTCCATCTAAAGGAACTGGCGCTTCATACTGACGTTAAACCTGACGACGTTATCATTTACCTTACTACTACCAGTTGGATGATGTGGACCTGGCTGGTGAGCAGCTTGGCGCTGGGTGCCACCGTGGTACTCTATGATGGTTCTGTTTTCTATCCTGACTCCGGAGCCTTATGGAAGCTAACCCAGGATGAAAAGATAACAATATTCGGGACCAGTGCCAGATATCTGGCTGAGCTGGAAAAGCGCGGAGTTAAGCCGGGTAAGGAATATGACTTGACCAGCCTGAAGACGATTACCTCTACCGGCTCTCCCCTTTCTGTAGAGAGCTTTGAGTTTGTCTATCGCGATATTAAGCAGGATGTGCTCCTGGCGTCTATTTCGGGGGGGACTGACATCAACGGCTGCTTTATGCTGGGGAATCCAATTGGTCCAGTCTATGCTGGTGAAATCCAGGTCCCGAGCTTGGGGGTGAATGTACAATGCTTCGACCCCCAAGGCAAGCCAGTGGTCAATCAAAAAGGCGAGCTTGTGGTCACCACCCCCTACCCTTCCATGCCTCTCTACTTCTGGAATGACCCGAACAAGGAGAAATACCACAGCGCCTATTTTGACATCTACCCTGATGTCTGGACTCACGGGGACTATATTGAAATCACTGATACCGGGATTGTTATCTACGGGCGCTCCGATACCGTCCTTAAGCCGGGTGGGGTAAGGATTGGCACCGCTGAGATTTACCGCCAGGTGGAGACCCTAAACGAGGTTGTAGATAGCATTGTCGTCGGGCAGGATTGGGAAGGCGATGTTCGGGTTATCTTGTTTGTAAAGCTAGCCGAGGGGGTAGAACTAACTGAAGACCTGATTAACAAGATTAAGACCACCATCAGGAAGAACACCACCCCCCGTCACGTCCCAGCCAAGATTATAGCCATTGATGATATCCCCTATACCATCAGTGGCAAAAAGGTGGAAAAGGCGGTCAAGAATGCAATTCACAACGAGCCCGTCCCCAATATAGATGCCCTGGCTAACCCCGAATCACTCCAACTCTATAAGAACCTCAAAGAACTTCAATCGTAATAATAGTTGAGGAGGCTGGGTTACGGACAAGCAAGCCACAGAAGTTACTATTAACCAGGTAAAGCTACGCATAATTCAGGGGGACATTACCCAGCAGACCACTGATGCCATAGTTAACGCCGCCAACCCCAGCCTTATGGGCGGTGGTGGCGTAGATGGAGCCATCCACCGGGCAGGAGGTCCCGCCATCCTAGAGGAGTGTAAGCAAATTGTAGCCCGACACGGGCGATTACCAACAGGTAAGGCAGTAATGACCACCGGGGGCAATCTCAAGGCAAAGCATGTCATCCATACTGTTGGCCCTATCTGGCATGGGGGTAATAAGGGAGAACCTGAATTGTTAGCCAGTGCTTATAAAGAGAGCCTGAAACTAGCCGCCGATAGCAACCTCAATAGCATCTCCTTCCCTTCAATAAGCACTGGTGCCTACGGCTATCCGGTTAGCCAGGCTTCAAAGGTAGCCGTTGACGTCGTTATCACCTTTCTTAGCCGCAGCCCTACCTCCCTCAAGGAAGTGGTGTTCGTGCTGTTTGATGCCCAAACCTTTGGCGCTTACACATCAGCCCTCAAAGAGATAGGAGAAAAGCGGGGACTGCGTCTGGCTTAGTTACGCTGAAAAGAAGGCTTTACCCCCGGCTTGACTGACCCTTCGCTGACCTCGATTTGGGGGAGCAACTTTTCCACATCGGACCTATGGCACAGTTCGGTGCCGGGGGTTAACACGGCAGCAGTGCCCATAGCTACCGCCAATCGACACGCCTCTATCAGTGGCTCTCCCTGAGCCAGCTTTAAGGCAAACCCAGCTACAGCGCAATCGCCGGCACCTATAGCACTTCGCACCTTTACCTGAGGTGGGACTGCCTTAAAAATACCCTTCTTGCTGGCAGCAATAACGCCGTCCTTCCCCCTAGAGATGACGGCTATTTCAATACCCATTTCAACTAGGGTGAGGGCTGCCTTGACAATTGCTTCTTCAGTCAGCAGCTCTGTCTTAAGCAACTCCTCAGCCTCGCGGACATTAGGCTTGATGAGATAGGGTTTAGCTTTTGTTCCCTCTTCTAACCACTGACCGGCAGAATCTAGGATGGTTCTTATTCTACGGTTCTTAGCTTCTACCACTATGGTATAATAAATATCAACCGGAACACCGGGGGGAACGCTACCACTAGCTACCATTAACTCGGGGGTGGGATAAATTCTCCTCAATTTCTTAAGTAATCTATCTAGTTCCCTCTTTGAAATACGCGGACCCGGGGCATTAATTATCGTCTGCCTGGAGGTTCTGGTATCAAGAACAATAAAATTGGTGCGGGTTTCCTGCCTAATCGGAGTAAAGCTGAATGGTACCCCCTCCTCGTCAAGTAATATTTCCAAGGTCCTACCTTCATGACCGCCTATGAATCCATAGGCTATAGTCTGCTCACCCATCTCGTGGATTGCCCGCGACACATCTATACCCTTGCCCCCGGCATAGAGATGCAAGCCCGTCCAGCGGTTACTCTCATCCGTCTTTAGACCGTCAACCGTAATCCTTCTATCTAGACTGGGATTGAGGGTAACAGTGGCAATCATAGCCCCTCCCGGTTTCAGTATTCCTGATACCACCCTTCTGATATATGCGCCAGCTCATGGGCAGTCATCCCAAACTTCTGATACCACGGCACAGCGTATTTGTTAGCTATCTCACTCAGTCGCTTTAGCCTATCTGCCCCGACAGTTGATAGATATCGAACCCTTTCCCGGGCATTATCAATATGCATCGCCTCCTGCCAGATAGCACGACCGCCGACAAAGCCCGAGGCTCCTGCCTGACAGGCAATTTCCACCTGTTGGCAAAATAGCTCGAATTCGACGCCAGCGCTCAAAATGACCCACGGAACTTGGGATGACTGGTCTAATTTACGGCAGAGACTTATAAGCTCAGCCCTGTCCTTCTTATAGTGCAAGTCAGCGGGGAATTCAGCCTTCAGCACATCTATAGGCAAGGCAGTTATAGCCCGGGCAGTCTTAATCACTAGCTGTTCTTTTAGGAGGGCAAACTGCTGAGGGTTGCTCACTTCGTTGCCTATGGGATAACTCTTTGGCTCTACCAGGAACGGGAGGTCATATTTTAGACATTCCTCGGCTACCTTATTAACTGTGTCCAATTGCTGTCCTGCCAACGGTTCTAAATCCGGTCGATAATAGACCAGGATCTTTACTGCCGAGGCACCCATCCGCTTAATTTTCTCCACACTCCACCCATCCAGCAGTCTGGTCAAACGGTATTCTTTGCCACCGCTATAGCCAGAGGCTTCTATACTGACCAGAAGCCCGGCATCTTTAGGCAAGGCACCACGAGCAATGCATTGAGCCGCACCAAATATAGGGTCGAGTAATACTGCGCTGGCATATTTGGCTAGACTGGAGCACAGCTCCAGCTTGCGCTCGACCATCTCTTCATGGCTGACTTCTTGTGGGCGCTCATCAATCAGGCTACGTAAGGAACCACGGTGGTCCATAGCGCAGATAATAAAAATACCCCCTGAATTAGAAATCTGCTGTAAGCCCCTTATTTTACCAATACTTAACTTCTTCATACCTCGTTTTGGTATTATGGAATAAAAGGAGGGTTTTAATCAAGCCTAATAATCTCTACCTATTTGTTTTCGCTCCTAGCAATAGGGTATAATCTAAAAGCCACTTGTCGGGGGATATAATGGAGACCAAATTTCACCGTAGCCTCAGCCAACGAATAATGTGGACTTTCATTGTCCGAGTTTTGGCAAGAATAATAATATTCCTCCGAACTCGCCGACGGGTCAACGGGATAGAGAATGTCCCTAAGCAGGGACCTTTGTTAATTGTATCTAATCACCTTACTTATGTTGACCAATTTTTCATTAGTACCAGCCTTAACCGGAAAGTAGTATTTATGGCCAAGGAGGAGCTATTTCGTTCCAAGATAATAAGACCCCTGGCATGGGCATTTGGTGCCTTTCCGGTGCGTAGAGGGGGAATAATGGATAGGAAGGCATTAGAGCTGGCAAACCAGATTCTGGACAGTGGTCAAGCCCTAGGCATGTTCCCCGAAGGAATGAGGAGCCGGGCTGCCCAACTACAACCGGCTTACCCCGGCTCGGCGCTGCTCGCCTTACATAACAGAGTCCCTATTCTGCCCATAGGCATTACCGGCTTGGAACACGCCACTAATAAAGGCATGGTCTGGGGGTTACTACACCGGCCTAAGGTAACGGTTAACATTGGCCGCCCTTTCTATTTGCCGCCGGTCGGTGATAAATTGACCAAGGCAGAGCTGGCAAAGCTGGCTGATTATATAATGGAGCATATAGCCGAACTCTTGCCCCCTAAATATCGAGGACATTATGCTAAATGCACAGACTAGATGGCACTAAGAATTGAGAAAGCGGCGGGAATAGGACTTTGCTTCGGGGTTAAGCGAGCCATTAATATCCTGGAAAAGGCTGCCCGTGAGCATGGTGGCATAGAAACATTGGGGGCGGCAGTACATAATCAACAGGTACTACAAAGACTGGCTCAAATTGGGGTCAGGGTAGCCAGGGGTTTAGATGAGGTACAGGGTAATATTGTAGCCATCAGCACTCACGGGGTAAGCCCCCAACTAGAAGCAGAAATCCGAGCCCGAAATATTAACCTAATTAATGCTACTTGTCCTTTTGTTCACCGAGCCCAGATTGTAGCTCGAAAACTAGCCAAAGCTGGCTTCTTTGTCATCATCTATGGCGATGCTAACCACCCCGAAGTCAAGGGTGTTCTTGGTTGGGCTAATGGTAAGGGTGAGGCTACGCTAGATGACAGATTTATAGCCAGGCTTGACCCGCTGCCTCGCCGCCTGGGCATTCTATCCCAGACAACCCAAATTCCAGCCCACTTTACCCAATTTGTAAAGAAACTCATTGATTCTGCCCTGGCTAAAGACTCCGAGCTACGCATTATTGATACCATATGTCATGATATCAGACAACGACAGGCGGGCGCCCTTGAGATGGCTAGTAGAGTCGACCTGATGCTGGTTATCGGTAGCCGTACCAGTGCTAATACCAATTGCCTTGCCCAGATATGCTCTAAGGTCATTAGAACCTATCTTGTTGAAACCGCCGACGAAATCCAATCCTCCTGGCTACAAGGTCAACACCATATAGGTATAACTGCCGGGGCATCTACTGCTGAGCAGACCATAAATGAGGTCGTAATGAGGCTAGAAGCCATGACCTAAATCTAGGGACAAGCACGCCTGATAAAACTCTTCCGGGCTCTTGCCTAACGATAATTTCTCCATCGGGCACATATCTTGCTGACCACGACCTCGTATGTAGGGCACAACCTCAGTAAAGTGATACTCAATGCCAAAACGGCACAATGCCTTGACGGCGAGTTCACTACCTAAAGGACTGTAAACTTCGCGACAGGATATTCTTTTTAAGAGTAAAGCAGCGGCATTGCCAACCACCCGGTCAAAGACGGTGACATCCTTCTTAAGCGGGGAAAACCTAGCCATGTATTCAAGTAGAGACAATAAACCATCCTTACTTGAGGTAAAGATTAGCCTATCCCCGCTATACACTTGAAGTTTATCACTGCTGACTAAAAATTCATTAAATAAAGCGTTCATTTCCTCTCCTCGACTTGGGAAAGAAAGTATTGAATCTCAGCGTTAGGAAGCACCGCTACCTTAGTCCCAGCCCGGTGAAATTGCTGAAGAGCCTGCAGGGCGTCGTCCCAACTATGGACAAACAAAACTTTATCTGACTCCTCAATGTTACCACGCCCGGCAATATCAGGATATTCAGTATAGATAATCACATGATTGACATTTTTAGGGACTCTTGCCAGCGACTTCAGCTTTCCACCAGTCGTTTTACCAAAATCACCCAGTAAATAATGGGTAACCTGCCCGCCAGGAGCGT
>CAYQQD010000009.1:0-13736 GCA_964419575.1 uncultured Dehalococcoidales bacterium
CACCGGGCTGCTCCAAATCGGCGATAATGGCATCACCACCTACTTGGGTCTTAGATAACACCACCGTTCCTACCGGGGCGGTTAATATCAGGTCCTTCCCCTTCTTACCGTGTTTCTTTTTACCTCTGCCACTGTCACCATCAACCGCCTTATAGAAACGCCGGCGCTCCAGTGCCCGCAGGCTGCTGACACTACCCTCAGCCTTAATTATGACATCTCCTCCATCTCCACCATCACCACCATCAGGCCCACCAAAAGGAACAAATTTCTCCTGCCTGAAGCTTACTACTCCATCCCCACCATTACCCGCCCTCACCCTTATTTCTACCCTATCATACATATCTAACCCTGTAATTATTATAAATTATGTTTCCTTAAAGATGTAATCTATTAAATAATAACCTTAATAATCATAGATGACAAAATTATAGTATATGTGGAATTTTAGGTAGGCTCAAAGCTGGCTTACTGCTTTTCTTCGGTGTACCAGCCAGGAAAGGGGTTATCATAAATCTGATACTTTTATGAGGCTGGTTTGTTTATAGTTTGCTTATAGAGTTATTAGCCCTTTTTATTGGCTATAGAACTTGTTGAATATCGACGATTTTTTGGCGTAAATAAGCATCGCTATTTATGGTACTAGCTATCTTTTTACACGCTGAGCTAACGGTTATGGGCTCTCTTCCCCCCAATTCCTTACCAATTTGAGCCAGTGGGCAATTTAGTTCCTGCCTAATAAGATACATTGCTACCTGTCGAGCTAAAGCTGTCTCCTTGTCCCTTTTCCGGCTCTTCAAGTCTATTGGGGCTAGCTGGAAACTATTAGCCACAGCTTCTATCACTTGAGCCGGGGTGATAGCTGCCTTGGGACGTTTAGCGGCTATATCCTCTAGCGCTTGGGCAGCTATCTCCGGGGTAATTAAAGCTTTAAACAGTTTGGCGTAAGCAATGACCCGATTTAGGCTTCCTTCAAGCTCCCTTATGTTGCGTTGAATCCGCTGGGCAATAAGCTCCAGCACATCCAAAGCCACATCCTGCTCTCTTTGCTTAGCCTTAGCCTGTAGAATAGCGAGGCGGGTTTCAAAGTTAGGCGGTTGGATATCAACAATTAACCCCCACTCAAAACGGGAATACAGTCTTTCTTCGACGGGGGCACAGGCTCTTTTTGTTTTGCCTGCCGGCATGGCTTTCGGGGAGCGGTCACTGGTGATAACCATCTGGCGGTTATTGTTATGTAGCTCATTAAAGGTGTGGAAGAAGCACTCTTCTGTCTGCTCCTTGCCGGTGATGAAGTGGATGTCGTCAATCAACAGCATATCCACGCTTCTATATTTATTGCGGAACTCCTCTGTTTTTCTGTCTTGAATCGCCTTAATAAACTCATTGGTAAACTGCTCACTGCTAACATAAAGCACGTTAATATTGTTGGCTAGAGCGGCATGCCCGATAGCGTGCAGCAAGTGTGTCTTGCCCAAACCTGCCCCGCCATATATAAATAGCGGATTATAGCACTGACCCGGGTTTTCAGCCACCCCCAGCGCAGCGGCATAGGCTAAACGATTACAGCTACCAATAATGAAGGAATCAAAAGTGTATTTTGGATTGAACCTTGGCCGGTGTCTTTCTCGGACACTATAGCTACTTGGTGTATCTCGGTGCCTGGAATCCACTTGGAAGGCGACTTTGGTATCACGACCGGTAAGACCAATGAGCGTTTTCTCAATTAAAGAGCGCTGGTTCTTATCTAAATATTCAGCGACGAAGGTATTGGGTACCCCGACAACAAACTGGTCATCAAGGTAACTTAAACCTGTAGTTTTTTCTAGCCAGGTCCGGTAGTTTGGCTTATTGACTTGGATTTGCAGTTCGCCTAGGGCGGTTTCCCAGATTTGTTGCGCCGACCCAGCGTCCATTAAACTCCTTTCGCTCATTTTGAGCCCATTTTGTCTTAACCGACCGGGGAGCTTGGACGGGGCAGGGGGAGGGATTAAAAATGGGGAACAATGGAATACTACCAAGGTTTTCGCCCAATGGCAAGAGTTTTGGTACTGGTTGTTGGCTGTTTTTAACTCCTGTTTTCCCTTTAAAAGTCTGTCAGACTTTTTTGTTTGGTCAATATTTCTTTTACAGATTGAAAACGGCTAGTTGTTACAAAATTTTTTTGGTGTTAAGATTTAGCCGTAGGAGGTTTAATTTGCGACTTGTTTTTATGGGTAGCCCTGGGTTTGCTGTCCCCCCTCTGCAGCACCTCATTCTTAACCATTACCAGGTGGCTGCAGTCTATACTCAACCAGATAGACCAGCCGGCAGGGGGCGCTCTCTGGTTTCTACCCCGGTGAAAAAGACGGCAATAACCCACAAGCTACCAGTAATACAGCCGACTGGCTTGAAGGATGCCGAGACTATAGCCCAGCTAGCTGGTTTTCACCCTGATATTATAGTGGTCGCTGCTTTTGGTCAGATTCTGCCCCAGTCAGTTTTAGACCTCCCTAGATACGGATGTATTAATCTTCACCCATCGCTGTTACCTAGATTTAGAGGCGCTTCTCCAGTAGCCTCGGCTATTCTAGCTGGCGATGACTTTACCGGGGTTAGTGTTATGCTGATGGACAAGGGGCTCGACACCGGTCCGATATTAGCCAGGGCTCAGATTCCTATTTCGGCGCTGGATACCACCGGCTCGCTAACTGATAAGCTGTCCTTAATAGCCGCCCAGTTGCTGCTGGAGGTTTTACCCCACTGGTTAAGGGGTGAGCTCACCCCTCAGCCTCAAAGTGAAGCCGAAGCTACCTATTCTAACCCAGTCTCCAAAGAGGATGGTGAGATTAATTGGCATCTGCCAGCTATAGACATATGGCGGTGGGTGCGTGCCTTCCATCCCTGGCCAGGGTGTTACACCACATGGCAGGGAAGGCAGCTCAAGATTATTGAAGCGGTGCCTCTACCCAAGGAAGGCACTGCGGAGGTAGGGCAGGTAGTAGCCATGCCGGCAGAAAAGGCTGCCTTTGGCGTCGGCACCGGTAGCGGTATTTTAGGGGTGACAACGGTTCAAATAGAAGGCAAGCGAGCTATGTCGGCTGCCCAATTTTTGCGGGGGCAGCGGCAGTTCGTTGGTGCCATACTAAAATAAGTTAAGGAGGTTAATTTGTCTTTACCCGAGAACTTAAGCCAGTTTACCACCTTGGTAGATATTATTGCCCGGCTGCGAGCCCCTGACGGTTGTCCCTGGGACAGAAAGCAGACCCACGCCTCGCTGCGGAAAAACCTGTTGCAAGAGTGCTACGAAGTATTGGAGGCTCTGGATAAAGGGGATTCGGCTAAGCTTTGTGATGAATTGGGCGACCTGCTGATGCAGATTGTCCTCCATACTCAGATTGCCACTGAAGCCGGGGAATTTGAGCTCGGGGAGGTATTGAAGAGCATCAACACCAAGCTGGTCCACCGCCACCCCCACATCTTTGGTTCGGTGAAGGTAAAGGATGCCGAGGAGGTAGTAGCTAACTGGGAGGCTTTAAAGCAAGAGGAAAGGGAGACCGGTGCCTCTATTCTAGCCAGTGTCCCTAAGCCAATGCCGGCATTAAGTTATAGCCAGGAGATTCAGCGGCGGGCGGCACAGGTTGGCTTTGACTGGAAAGATATTCATGGCGTCATTGATAAGCTGGCTGAGGAGGTTAAAGAATTTGAGCACGCCACTAGCCAGGAGAAAGCACAGGAATTTGGCGATTTGCTATTTACCCTGGCTAACATTGCCTTGCGGTTGGGCATTGATTTGGAGGCAGCGCTGAGGCAGGCAAATCAGAAGTTTTATCAGCGCTTTAACTATATGGAAGAGGTCTGCCGCCAGCGCGGGTTAAACTTTAGCCAGTTATCCTTTGACCAGCAAAACGCCCTGTGGGAGGAAGCCAAGAAGAAGGTAAAAGAGTAATATCGGGGCGAGTGGATTTGAACCACCGACCTCAGCGTCCCGAACGCTGCGCGCTACCAAGCTGCGCTACGCCCCGCAACTATCTATTATAGGCAGATTTGTCCTTTCCTATCAAGGGTAGATTGGGGGGGTGAAGCCCCTTCAAAAGTAATCCCTCCCCCTCTCCTTCAAAGAGAGTTAAAGGGAGGCGGAGCCTCCCTTATATAACCAATTCCCCTTCCCCTTTCTAAGGGGAAGGGGATAAAGGGGATAGGGTTTATAAAAGATGAAATACTGCGTTTTGATAATTGACGGTGCTTCCGGTTGGCCATTGCCTCAGCGTGAGGGCAAGACATGCCTAGAGCTGGCTTATACCCCAAACCTGGATGCTATGGCAAAGGCAGGCGTTCTGGGGCTTGTCCGCACTGTGCCGCCGGGGATGGAGCCCAGCAGTGCCTGTGCCTGTATGTCGGTCTTCGGTTACGACCCCAAGGTCTACTACCGGGGTAGGAGTGCTATAGAGGCGAAGAGCCTGGGCATCCCGGTTGATGACGGGGATGCTGTTTTTCGCTGCAACTTGGTGGCGGTTCGTGACGGTAAGATGTGGAGCTATAGCTCTGGTTATATCAGCACTGATGAAGCCCAACAGCTTATTTCTGCCTTGAATAAGACCCTTGGTAGCGATAAAATATATTTTTACCCCGGCGTCGGCTACCGACACATCTGCCTATTAAAAGGGCGGGAGGATACACTCCTGGCAACTTGCACTCCGCCCCATGATATCCACGATAAGCCCATTGACCAGTTTCTACCCAAAGGTCCAGGAAGCGACCTATTGCTGGACTTAATGGAGCGCTCAGAAGCTGTGCTCCGAGACCATCCGGTAAATATAGAGCGTAGGTCTCGCGGCGATATCCCAGTGACCATGTTCTGGCTCTTCTGGGGCAGTGGTAGGATACCTGACATGCCGCCATTTAAGCAGGTCTATGGTCTTAGTGCTGCCATAACATCCGGGGTTGACCTCCTCCGCGGCTTAGCCCGAATGGTAGGCATGGATATATTAGATATACCCGGGGTAACTGATGGTCTGGACAACGACTATGCTGCTCAGGCAAGCGGGGCTCTACAAGCCCTTGATGACCATGATTTGGTGGTTATTCATATTGAAGCGCCAGATGAGGCGGCGCATTCTGGTTCAATTGATGCTAAGATAGACGCTATCCAGAGAGTGGATAGCGAGGTTGTCAGCCGGCTCCGCTCCTGGCAACCAGACTCCCTCCGCCTATTAGTCATGCCCGACCATTCCACCCCACTCCAGACTCAGACCCATGTCGCCGACCCGGTGCCATTTATGCTCTGGGGCTCAGGTTTTACTCCCAACGGGGCAAAAAGATTTACCGAATCCGAAGCCAAAAAAGTAGGTTTTTTTATTGACAACGGGTATAATATTATGAATATGCTGATAGATTAGATTATTTGGAAACCTATCCCCCTGACCCCCTTCCCTTACCAAGGGAAGGGGGAGTGTAGGTAAGAGAGGGGGCTTTGCCCCCTCTCTAAAATCTCTTCCCCCCTCTCCTTGGCAAGGAGAGGGGGACTAAGGGGGTGAGGTTAATAAATAATCTATGAGTTACGGGGTTTGAGAAATGGCACTAATTGTCCAAAAATATGGCGGGACATCGGTGGCTAATGCCGAGCGGATTAAGAATGTGGCTCGGCGGATAGCTGCTGCTAAGGACAAGGGCGACCGGGTAGTAGTTGTCGTCTCGGCTATGGGAGATACCACTGACGAACTCATTGACCTAGCCCACCAAGTTACACAGCAACCTAGTGAGAGGGAACTCGATGTTCTGCTGTCCACCGGCGAGCTTGTTTCCAGCACCCTGCTGGCAATGGCGCTGAGGGATATGGGTTACGACGCTATCAGCCTGAGCGGGGCTCAGGCAGGGATACAGACCGATTCAGCCTATAGCCGGGCTCGAATCCTGAAGATTGAATCCCAAAGAGTGGTTAAGGAGCTGGAGAAGGGGAACATTGTCATCGTTGCCGGCTTTCAGGGTATTACCGGTGACATGGATATAACCACCCTGGGGCGGGGTGGCTCCGATACTACAGCGGTGGCTCTGGCTGCCAGCCTCGGGGCTGAGGTGTGTCAGATATATACCGATGTTGACGGGGTCTATACTGCTGACCCGCGGCTTATCCCTGAGGCTCGCCGCTTGGATGAGATTGGCTATGAGGAAATGCTGGAGCTGGCGACCTACGGAGCCAAGGTGATGCACCCCCGGGCGGTTGAGCTGGGGGAGCTGTTTAATATCCCGATTCTGGTAGCCTCTAGCTTCAGCCAAAACCCGGGTACACTAATTCATGGAGGAGTGTCTATGGAAGTCAGAAATAAGGTGAGGAGTATAGCTTATGACCTTGATGTGGCTAAGATAACCGTGGTTGGTGTTCCTGACCAACCAGGTATTGCTGCTTCCATCTTCCTGCCCTTAGCCAAGGCTGGCATCAGTATTGATACCATTGTCCAGAACGCCAGTATTAATAAAATTACTGATTTGACCTTCACTGTGGCTAGAGGCGATTTGGCTAGGGCAATGCGGGTGGTAGAGCCTATAGCCAAGTCAATCGGGGCTAGGGAATGTGTCAGTGATTCCAAATTGGGCAAGGTTAGCATTATTGGCACTGGGATGCAGAATACCCCCGGCTTTGCCGCTGGAATGTTCGACACCCTTAGCCGGCAGAACATAAATATCCAGCTTATAACTACTTCAGAGATAAGAATAACCTGCATTATTGATGAGGCTAGGGTTAAGGATGCAGTTCGTGCCTTGCACCAGGCATTTGAGGTAGAAATGGCGGCATAAGAGGTAGAGGATGTCATATCAAGAAGAGGAACAGGCGGGACTAAGACGGCGGCGCAGTAAGCAGGCAATAGCCTTAGCCATGCAGGGTCGGTGGCGGGAGGCGATAGCCGCCAACCAGAGCCTGATAGAAAGCTTCCCTAACGATGTCAATGCCTATAACCGATTGGGTAGAGCCTATATGGAGCTAGGCGAATATTCTCGGGCAAGGGAGGCCTACAGCCGGGCGCTAGAACTTGACCCGTATAATATGATCGCCAAGAAAAATCTCGAGCGTCTGTCCCGTCTAGGGGAAGCTATGGTTGGTTTAGAGGATTCTAACCATGTCGAGCCGCAGCATTTCGTTGAGGAAACAGGCAAGGCAGGGGTGGTTAGCCTTTACCGCCTCGGCCCCCGTGAGGTACTAGCCAAAATGGTGGCTGGTGATAGGGCATTTTTGAGGATAGACGACTCCAGTTTAATAGCCGAAAATGCGTGGGGTGAGTATCTAGGTCAAGTTGAACCTAAGCACGAACAGCGGCTTATTAAATTGATGGAGGGGGGTAATAGGTATAGCGCAGCTATTATTAGCTCGGCGGAAGGGATGGTAACTCTGATTGTCAGAGAGGTCTATCAGGACCCCAGTCAGTCAGGCAAGCTTTCCTTTCCGGCTAAGGAGTTTAAGAGCCCCCGACCTTATATAAGCGATAGAATAATTAAACGCGAGTTAGAAGAATATGGGGAGGTGGTGGAAGAAGAGGTGGTGGAAGAAGAAGCGGTGGAAGAAGAGCCTGGCTTCACTATAGTCGGCGAGGAAGTAGGACTACCACCTGAGGATACCCTTGATGAGGCTTAGGAGGTTCAACCAATATGGTTTTAGGCAAGACTAAACCGGTAAACATTGAAGATGAGTTAAAGAGCTCTTATCTTGACTATGCTATGAGTGTTATCATTTCCCGTGCCTTACCTGATGTGCGGGATGGGTTGAAGCCAGTTCACCGACGTATCCTCTATGTTATGGATGGTCTGGGGCTAAGTCACACCAGCCCCTATAAGAAAAGCGCCCGTGTTGTTGGCGAGGTGTTGGGTAAATACCATCCCCACGGTGATGCCTCGGTTTATGACGCCATGGTACGTATGGCGCAGGATTTCTCGATGCGGTATGTCCTGGTTGATGGGCAGGGCAATTTCGGCAGCATGGATAATGACCCCCCAGCCGCCATGCGTTATACCGAGGTCCGCTTGGCTCCTGTTTCGGAGCAGATGTTGGTTGACATTGAAAAGGATACTGTTGACTTTATGCCCAACTTTGACGATAGCCTTAAGGAGCCAGTGGTCTTGCCCACTCGACTACCCAATCTACTGGTTAATGGCAGCGCCGGCATTGCCGTCGGCATGGCGACCAATATCCCCCCGCATAATCTGGGTGAGGTCTGTGATGCCATCGCTTATCTCATTGACCACCCTGAAGCCACGGTTAATGAACTGATGCAATTTATTAAAGGACCTGATTTCCCCACCGCTGGCATTATCCTGGGGCAGGAAGGGATTAAGAGTGCCTATGCCACCGGTCATGGCCGGGTGGTAGTTCAGGCTAAGGCTAGTATCGGCGATGCTGCGGAGGCTGGACGTAGCCAAATAGTGGTTACCGAGCTTCCGTATCAGACGAATAAGGCTGCCCTGGTAGAGAGGATAGCCGACCTGGTCAAGGATAAGAAAATTAGGGGCATTAGTGAACTTCGCGATGAGTCAGACCGTCAGGGTATGCGTATCATTATTGAACTGAGGAAGGATGCCCAACCCAAGCACGTGCTTAATAGCCTCTATAAATATACCGCCATGCAGTCGGCTTTCTTCATTAACATGCTGGCGCTGGTTGATAGCCAGCCCAGGGTAATTAGCCTTAAAGAGGCACTCCAGCATTATATAGATTTCCGCGGTGAGGTTATCACTCGGCGCTCTCGGTTTGAACTAAAACAGGCTAAAGAGAGGGCTCATATCCTGGAAGGGTTTAGAATCGCTTTGGACAATATTGATATGGTGGTTACTACTATCCGAAAATCGGAAACCGCTGACATCGCTCGCCAGAAGCTTATGGCTGACTTTAGCTTATCTCAGGCTCAGGCGCAAGCTATTCTTGATATGCAGTTACGCCGGCTGGCTAATTTAGAACGGCAAAAGTTACTGGATGAGTATGCCGAGGTAGTAAGAAATATTGCTTATCTGGAAGACCTTCTGGCTAACCCGAGGCGAATCCTGCTCTTGATAAAGGAAGAGGTGAACCAATTAAAGTCTAGTTATGATGACCCCCGGCGGACTGAGATAACGGAGCAGGAGGTGGTAGAATTTCGTGATGAGGATCTCATTCCCCACCAAAGAGGGATAATAACGCTCAGCAATAGGGGGTTTATCAAATGGCTGCCGTCTCGTGCCTATGAGCCTCAGCAGCGGGGTGGCAAGGGTGTCATTGGCATGGTAACCAGGGAGGAAGACACGGTAAGGCTCTTGGCGGCTACTGATACCCACGCTCAGCTCTTTTTCTTTACTAACCTGGGCAAGGTGTTTCGAATTAAGTGCTATGAAATCCCACCCGATAGCTCTCGGACGGCTAAAGGGATGGCGATAGTTAATCTTTTCCCTATCGCTGAGGGTGAGAGGGTTACCACTATGGTTGCGGTGACGGATTCTAAGCCCGATGCCTACCTGGTGCTGGCTACTCGCCGTGGAGAGGTTAAAAAGACGGCTATGGAAAACTTCGCTTCAGTGCGGAGTAGCGGGCTTATCGCTATGGATTTGGCTGAAGGCGATGAGTTGGTGGCAGCTTGCGTAGCTACTGACCAGGATGACGTCATATTGGTAACTCAGAAAGGGCAGACGATAAGATTTGCTGTATCCGAGTTAAGAGCTAGCTCCAGAACTAGTGGTGGGGTATGTGGCATCCGTTTGCTGCCCGATGACCGGGTTATTGGTATGGATATTATTTATCCTGATTTCTTTCTTTTAGCCGTTACCACCGGCGGCTTCGGTAAGCTTACTCCAATTGGCGAGTACCCAAGACAACATCGGGCTGGCAGCGGAGTAAGGACTTTTAAGGTTACTGAAAAAACAGGTGAGGTTACCGCTGCCAGATTGGTTTCCCAGTCTCAACAACTAATGATTATCTCAGCTGAAGGCATTGTCATCCGTACCCCGGTGAAGGGAAAAGACTCCAGGTCAAGCATTCCTATCCAGAAAAGGGGCACCCAAGGGGCGAGGCTGATGAGGCTCGGCCAGGGTGATAAGGTGGTAGCTATTGCCTGCTTTGATTAGCCCTTGGGTCTGTCCCGGTTAGGAGAAAATTTGTCCATGAAGTTATTTTTTATCCCCGGTGCTGGCTGTGGCAAACAGGCATGGAGATGTCAAACTGATTACTTTAACGCCTCAGAAGCTATTGCCCTTCCCGGCCATCCTAACGGCAGACCCTGCTCTAGCATAGATGGTTATGTGGAATGGCTGCACGATTATATTCATCGACAGCAGTATCAGGATGTCGTTCTAGTTGGTCATTCTATGGGGGGTGCTGTGGCTCAGCTTTACGGGTTAAACTATGCCGACGAGGTAAAAGCCCTGGTCTTAATTGGCACCGGGGCTAGATTGAGAGTACACCCTGACTTCCTCAAAGCAGTTGAGGAGGTGGGCGCCGATGAGGCTGCCTGGGTAAAATACTTGGAGGAGCGTCATCGGGCAACCGTTCCTGAAATCAGGCAGATTGTAATTGAGGAGAGAGTGCAGATAGGCCCAGCGGTGATGTTGAACGATTTACTCTGCTGCGATAAATTTGACATTATGGATAGGGTTCACACCATCAAGCTACCAACGTTGGTTATCTGTGGCAGTGAGGATGAAGTGGTGCCGGTAAAATATGCTCATTACCTGGCAAGTGAGATTGAGGGTGCCAGCAAGGTTGTAGTTAATGGGGCGGGTCACTGGGTGCATGCGGAAAAACCAAAACTGGTTAACCAGGCAATAGACAGCTTCTTGGCTAGCCTTGACTGAGCTGTTGATATTTTTGCTGGCAGGTTGGTTGCCAGCCCTGGAGTCCGCAGGCATTACAGGCTTTATACCGGCAGTCAGGGGTTGCTTTGCCCTTCATCGCCAGCTGGTATTCATGCTTCAGGAAAGCTAAAGTTACTCCAACATCAATATGAGCCCAGGGTAAGGGTTCATCTAAAGGGCGCTCTCGTTGGGCATAGAAGCCGGGTTCAAGTCCAGCCTCCTCAAAAGCGCTAAGCCAATTTTGGTAATTCAGGTGTTCGCCCCAGCCATCAAATATTGAGCCCAGTTGCCAGGCACGATAGATAGCTTTGCCCAGTCGCCTATCTCCTCGTGACAATACTGCCTCAAGCAGACTGACTTTAGGGTCTTGCCATGATAGCTTGACTCCCCTCCGGCGTAAGCCCGCCTTAAGCAGTCCATGCTTATAGTCTAGCTGCGGTTCATTTTCCTGAGCCACCCATTGAAACGGTGTGTGTGCCTTGGGCACGAAAGTAGCCAGGCTGATTCTTACTTGAGCCCTTTGTCCTCTAGCCTTCCTACTCAGTGAACTCACCTTGTCCACTAGCTGGATGATGCCTTCTATATCATCACTAGTTTCCGTGGGCAGTCCGAGCATAAAATAAAGCTTAAGGCTTGTCCAGCCTCGGTCAAAGACAGCCGCCGCCGTTTTCAGGATTTCATCTTCAGGGATATTCTTATTGATTGTTCTTCGTAGTCTTTCACTTCCCGCCTCAGGGGCAAAGGTGAGCCCCGGCTTTTTGTGGGCAACCAGGGAGTCCATTAATCTTACTGAAAAGCTATCAATGGCGAGACTGGGTAGTGACAGGCTAAGATTATGGCTATCATAGCGGTGATAAAGGCTAGCTACCAGCTCATCAATGTTGGGGTAGTCACTGGTGCTTAGTGAGAGTAGGGAGACCTCGTTATAGCCGCAGTTGGTAATAAGCTCGCCTACTGCTTGGAGCACCTCCTCTTGGGGGCGCTCCCGCACCGGGCGATATATATTTCCTGCTTGGCAGAAGCGGCAGCCGCGGCTGCAACCCCGCTGAATCTCTATCGCCCCCCGGTCATGGATTACCTCAATGTAAGGGACTACCGGTTTGGTCACCGGGGGAGGGAGTTTGGTTACTATTCGCCGCTGAATTGTCGGTCTAGTCTCAGCCACAGTCGGGGTAATGCTTTTAAATAGACCATCAGCCTGGTATTCCACCCGATATAGGCTGGGCACATAGATGCCAGGAATGGTTGCCACCTGACGGAATAGCTGTTCTCTTGGCGCACCCTTGCCCTGTCGCTTCCAACCTCGGAAGCTATTAACCAGCTCAAGCAGTACCTCCTCCCCTTCCCCAATGACAAAGAAGTCAATAAAGTCAGCCATCGGCTCTGGGTTAACGGCACAGCTACCACCGGCGATTACTATCGGATGGGAGGCATTCCTCTCTGAGGTTAAGGCTGGTATTCGGGCTAGGTCAAGCATTTCCAATACATTGGTATAGGTAAGTTCATAGCCCAGTGAAAAACCGATAATATCAAAATCGGCTAGCGGGTGTTTAGATTCAAGGCTAAACAGGGGAATACCTCGGGCTCGCATTATCGCTGCCATATCTGGCCACAGGGCAAAGACCCTCTCCGCCAGGACATCTGGCTGACTATTTAATAGGTCATAGAGAATAGGCAACGCCAAGTTGGACATGCCGACTTCATATAAATCTGGGTAGGAAAGGGCAATCTTGATATCGGTCTTGTCCCAGTCCTTGACTGCGCTGTTCCATTCCCCGCCGGTATAGCGGGCTGGCTTGGTAACCTGGTGCAGTATGTTATCGGGGTAACTCAATTTGCCTCCTCCGGAGTATCCAGTTGTGATAGGTCAAACCTCATACCATCCCGGGCAGAAATTACTCTAACTCCCGTCTCCTCAGACAGCCGCTGGGCTATCTCCCACGGTTTGGCTCGCCACATGCTCATGCCGAAGTGGGTCAAAATGGCTACCTTCGGCTTTAATTCAGTAATAATGCGCTTGGCATCAGGCACTGACAGGTGGTCAAAGGGGCGGTTAGGCTCCAGCATGACCACATTGATAATCACTAACTCACCCCCATATTTCTGACACAACCCGTCAAAGTAGCGGCTATCAGCAATATAGGAGAAAGTATGCCCAGCGGTCTTAAAGACCATGCCATAGGTCTCTACCGAGTGTATGTGCCGAATTGGAGTGGTAAAGGAGACGTCGCCCACCGAGTAAGACTTGCCCTCCTGTAGCACTTCAACCCCCTCAAGGTAGCCTTTCAGGTAGGAAAAGATAACTGGTTCGGTCTCTAAGGCATCAGCCGGGGCGAAAAGCCAGCCCCGTCGCTTGAGTCCACCCTGGGTCATCGCCTCAACCATAATATTGACATCCGCCGAATGGTCAAGGTGGCGGTGCGACAGGATAATAGCCTTGAGCTTATCGGCTCTAAGCTTCCTTTTGCTGGACTGAACGATACAACCCGGACCCGGGTCAAGGAGTATTTCACTACCACCCAGATTCAGCCACAAGCCACCCGCAGCCAGAATCTGGGTAGCCACCATTATTCTGGCACCAGCCGTCCCCAAAAATGTTATAGTATCACCTGAGCCCTTGCCTTTCATGGCTAAGCTAACTATAAGATATGGCTGTATTTTTTACAATCAGTTTATGAAATTGTTTAGCAACCTATTTCAAGGAAGGGGCAAAGTCCCCACAATTATAGGGTGTCAAAGAGGGACGAAGTCCCTCTTAAAAACTACCTCCCCTTCCCCACTCTAGTAGTGGCAAAGGGGAGTTTTAGAGGGGCGGAGCCCCTCTTACATACCCAATTCCCCTTGTTAAGGGGAAGGGGATAAAGGGGATAGGGTTACTAAAGAATTAACGGGGGTGAGGTTGGTAATTTTATCTAAAAACTTTGACGCCTGAGAGGTAGCTGGTTAAAATAGCA
>CAYQQD010000009.1:13836-17848 GCA_964419575.1 uncultured Dehalococcoidales bacterium
AGGATGCATCTTATGTGACAAACCTAGCCAGAATAATGATGCCCAAAACTACATCCTGTATCGGGGGGACAAAAACTTCGTCATTATGAATAGCTATCCCTATAACCCGGGGCATCTGATGATAGCCCCCTACCGACACATAGCCAGTCTGGAAGGACTAACTGGGGAGGAGCTTCACGAGCACATTGAAATAGTTAGTCGAGGTATTAAGCTGCTGAGGCAGGTATTTAACCCCGGTGGCTTCAATATTGGCATAAACATCGGCAAAGCCGCCGGCGCCGGCATATACCGGCATGTCCATACCCACATCGTTCCCCGGTGGCAGGGTGATACCAACTTTATGCCGGTACTGTCTGATGTCAGGGTAATTCCTGAAGCCCTGGCTGAAACCTACAACAAACTAAAGGGCAAATTCTGACTGCCTTAACCGCCGAGGTTCTGAATCTCTTGCTTAACGGTGTTGACTAGCTCGGGGTCTTTGGTAAGCAGGGCGACCTTTCTGAAGTCGGCGATAGCTAAATCGGACTTCTTTTTATCTTTGTGGACCAGAGCTCGCATGTAGTAGGCTGCGGCAGAATCAGGCTCCAGTTCAATGGCTTTTGTCAAATCAGCCATCGCCAGGTCGTATTCCTTCTTGTTACGGTAGGCAATACTCCGCTCGGTGTAGGCATTTACGTCCTTCGGCCTCATCTTCAGCGTCTCGGTGAAATCGGCTATCGCTAGGTCATTTTTACCTCTGGTGCGGTAGGCAATACCACGTCGGTAGTAGGCTAGAGCCATATTGGGGTTAAGCTCGATAGCCTTACTAAAATCAGCGATAGCCAGTTCATAGTTGCGCTTATTAAAGTGCGACATACCACGGGTATAGTAGGCTACAGCCATGTTGGGGTTAAGCTCGATAGCCTTACTAAGGTCGGCAATGGCTAGTTCATGCTCGTTTCTAAGATAGTAGATAATACCCCGGTCGTAATATGCCTCATGCATTTCCGGCTTTAACTCGATGGCGCGGCTAAAATCGTCAATCGCTAAATCGTATTCACCCCGGTTATGGTAGGCAAAGCCACGGTTATAGTATGCCTCAGCACAATCGGGCTCTAATTCAACGGCTCTAGTCAGGTCGGTGATAGCTGCTTCATATTCTTCCCGCTTGCGGTAGGCGATACCTCGGTGGCAGTAGGCCTCGGCATAGTCCGGGTTTAATTCAACGGCTTTACTGAAGTCGTCAATCGCCAGTTCATATTGTTCCTTACTTTGGTAGGCAATGCCACGGTTACAGTACGCCTCGGCATAGTCCCGGTCTAATTCGATGGCTTTGGTAGAATCAGCTATTGCCTTCTCAGTTTCCCCTATTTTGCGGTAGGCAAGACCCCGATAGTAATGGGTCTGGGCATCGCTATAGGCTAGTCCTATGGCTTTATTAAAGTCGCGAATAGCTAGTTGATATTCTCCCCTATCACAATAGGCAATACCCCGGTTACGGTAACCCTCAGCGTAGTGAGGATTTAATTCCACGGCTTTATCAAAGTCAGCAATTGCCAGTTCGGCTTGTTCTTTTCTCTGATAGGCAAAGCTCCGGGTGTAGTACGCCTCGGCATAATTAGGGTTTATTTGAATTGCCTTGGTGGCGTCAGCTATAGCCAGGTCGTATTCCCCATTATCGTAGTAGGTAACACCTCGGTGGTAATAGGCTTCAAAGGAAGCATTGTTTAGACCGATGGTTCTACTAAAGTCAATAATCGCCATTTCGTATTCACTCTGGTTGCGGTAGGCAATGCCCCGGTTGTAGTACGCCTCGGCATAGTCTGGATTTATTTCGATGGCTTTACTAAAGTCGTCAATCGTCAGCTGGTATTGTTTCTTCTTTTGGTGGGCAATGCCCCGGTTGTAGTACGCCTCGGCATGGTTAGGATTGGCTTCAATCGCCTTGGTGGCGTCGGCGATAGCCAGGTCGTATTCTCCCTTATGCATGTAGGCGAGACTACGTTTATAATGGGCATCAGCAAAGCTGGGGAGTATGCCTAGAATCACCTTGGTGAACTCTGCGATGGCTTCGTCATACTCACCTTTTTCCAATCGGGCAGTGCCAAGCTTAATGTGGTCTTTGGTTGTCATTGTCCTCCAAGTGCCCCCAAGCGAATTCGAATCGCTGTTACCGGCTTGAAAGGCCGGTGTCCTAGGCCTCTAGACGATGGGGGCACACTGTTAAAGTATAGCAGAGCTAAAGCCAGCGGGCAACGCTATATAAATATTTATTACCCTTTCCTGTCAAATATGCTACTATAAAGACCAAATGCGCCACCTATTTAGCCATGATAGGCTGATTAGGATGAGGGACTGGCTAAAAGGGAAAGCCCCGAAGGGAAGGGTTATCCCTATATTAGCCCTTTGCTTTGTTATTGCTATTTCAGTTGCCATCGGCGTCCTTTTCTATCAAGGTAGGCTCAGTCGGATTGCCGAGCTTGAATACTTTGAATACTATGGCTATCCTGCTGTCTTCGTCGTCAGCATGATTTGGAACTCAACTGTCCTTGTCCCCATTCCCAGTTTCTGGATATATTATCCCCTGGCGTCTATCTTCTTCCCGCCTCTGGTCGGTTTGGCTGGTGGGGCAGGGGCAGCCATTGGCGAGCTGACCGCCTATATGGCAGGCTATAGCGGGCGGGGGTTTCTGCAAAAGCGCAGGATGTATGCCAGGGCTGAGCGCTGGGTAAAGAGGTGGGGGGCTATTATTGTCTTTGTTTTTAATTTAGTGCCCCTCTTCCCCTACGACTTAACTGGGATAGCTTCTGGTGCCCTCCGTTTTCCGCTGCGTAAGTTCTTCCTGATATGTTTGGCGGGCAGGACCCTAGCCTACACCTTCGTCGCCTGTGCCGGTGCCGGCTGGATACCAATTATGAAGGTAATACAATCGGTCTCAATCATAGTATTAGCAGGAGTGTCTACATGGCTTCTCTTGGCATTGGGGTTGGTTATTGAAAGCTGGACATGGCGGCGGACGTCTGTAAGACAGCTGTGGGTGAGGAAGCTATTACTTGACCCTTTTGATCCGCCACAATAATGCTGAACTAACAAGGAGAGATGCCAGAGAAGTTGTCAGCATAGCGGTGTAGCCTAAGCCAAAGCCACGGGCATTAAAGAAGTCAATCATCACCCCTTGGAGGCGGGCGAGGGCAGAGCCACCGGCTGAAGCCAGATTGGTCAGACCAATGTATTTACCGGCTTCAGCTTTGGGTACCACATCGGTTGCCAGTGCCCAGTTACTACTCATGAGACCGCCGAAGCCAATTCCCATAAGCACGGCGGCAATTAAGATGGACTCATAGCTGCGGAAAAAGAATAATAGCCCAATCCCTAGAGCAGCAATAAGCCCTGAAATAAGCCCAATAGGTCGGCGTCCCAACCTGTCCGACAGGAAGCCAGCAGGATAGACCATACCTACCATGCACAGCGAGGAAATTAGGGTAAACCTGCCCATGACGGCGGCGGGATTGGCAGCACCAAGATAGTCCCGGAAAAAATACAGCCCAAAGGCTTGAAACGCCGTCAGCGGGATAATGAAAAAGAGCCGTGACAGCAAAAACCGGATAAAATCAGGACTTGCCTTAACATCAATCCTGAAACTTTTTTGCAGGGTTGGTAATAACGCCAGTTTAGCCCCACCAACCCCGGGTCGCTCTTTGACGGTCACTATAGTAGCTACCATCGTGCTCAGAAAAATGGTTCCCAGTATCCCCAGGCTCAGCCACAGCCACCTGGCTCCCTCGCCGAGAGAGTAGTTACCCATTAGGTTACCAATTAACCATATGGCAACGCCCGCCCCCGCTATCTCCAGCAGACCCTTCACCCCCGAGGCTAGCCCCCTCCTTTCCTCGGGCACTAGGTCGGGGATAAAGGCTAGATATGGTCCCAGCGCCGTATTGGCGCTAATTTGAAGCAGATAATAGATGGCGAAGAGCACCGCCCAGCTACCAGACCAGCCTATTCCGGGTAGAAAAGCCAGCGTGGCTATAGC
>CAYQQD010000010.1:0-17457 GCA_964419575.1 uncultured Dehalococcoidales bacterium
TTCTCCCAAGTACCCCTGGGATGGGGAGGGTTTCCTTTATCAAGGAGAGTGCCTCCTCATACTTCTCCTCAGCAGCTAGAGCCACATATCCTTGAACATTTGTCCCCGCCGGGCAGGTTAACACACATGGACCTCTTTCCCTCTTGTCAATAGTAAAAGCATTGGGATAAGCTTGAGCAAATGGTCTAAATATCGCCTTCCTTGATGCCAGCTCCTGTTCAAACTCGCTGGGGGCTTTTATCGGGCAAACCTCAGTACACTCCCCGCATCCGGTGCACTTGGTAAGGTCGACATACCTGGGATGTCTTAACACCTTAGCGGTGAAATTTCCCGCCTCCCCGTCAACTTCCAGAAGCTCTGAGCAGGAAAGCAACTCAATGTTAGGGTGTCTTCCGCATTCAATAAGTTTTGGGGAGAGGATACACATGGCGCAGTCTAAAGTGGGGAAGGTCTTGTCGAGCTGAGCCATAACCCCGCCTATAGCTGGTGATTTCTCCACCAAATAGACTTTATATCCAGATTCAGCTAGATCGAGCGCTGCCTGAATACCTCCAATTCCTCCCCCAACTACCAGCGCCGCTCCTATAGTCTTATCTTTACCTGCCATAACCTCGTTTCCTCTTCTAAACCTTCGTCTTCTCTTTTCCCAGCGTCTCCTCAGCAAGCCTTGCCACATCTACTTTTGTTTCCTCAGATTTCTTGTCTACAATGGTTCGTACCATTTGGTTGCGCAGCCGCTGAGAGAAAGCATCAATTTCCTTTATCTTCTTGGCGAAGGAAGGGTGGATATACCCTTCCCTTACTGCCATATTCCTTAATGGCTTCATCAGGTCGGCGAAATTAACATTCTGGGGGCAGTGCGCCTGACAGGTATGACACTGGATGCAAAGCCAAGGAACGTAAGAGGAGAGAACCTCCTTTCTCATCCCCAGAAGCACCATGTGGATTATCCTCCGCGGATTAAATTCAGGGTCGATATCGGCAACGGGGCAACTAGCAGTGCACAGCCCGCAAGCAAAGCAGAGCTTAATATTCTCCCCTCCCGGTTCAGCAGCAACATCATATTTGAATTTGGTATCCAATTCATTCAGTACTATGGTCATCTTCCCCTCCTTGCTAACTCTTCTACAGTAGTCCGGCAGCTTCCAGAATCTCAGGAACCCTCTCCTCTTTTCCAATGAACATGATATGGGCTCCATCGCATAGTTTCTCTTCCTTGGCCTTCCTTATTAACCTGGCGGCTATTTCTACTCCTTTAGTAATGCCTGTGCCTTTCGGAGCTTGGGCCAGTTCGTCAATAATATATTGAGGGACAAAAATGCCGGGAACGTTGTCATTCATATATTGCGCCATCTTTGCTCCAACAACAGGCACTATTCCCAACAGGACTTTGACCTTTTGGTCGTGCTTTCGGACGAATTCCATAAATCTCTTAAGTTCGTCAAGGTCGTAAACCGCCTGTGTTTGAATGAAGTCTACCCCGGCTTCCAGCTTCTTCTGTACTTTAACCAGCTGGGGCTCGATGGGGTCGGCTGAAGGGGTGGCAGTGGTTCCAATACAGAAATCAGTGCCTCCATTGAGCTCGTTACCCGCCATATCCTTGCCCGAGTTCAATGTGTGGACAAGGTGGATAAGCTGCGCTGATTCGAGGTCAAAGACTGGTTTTGCTTCCTTATGGTCACCAACATCTATAGAATCACCGGTGAGACAGAGGACATTGCGTACCCCTCGAGACCAGGCGAAGAGGAGATCTGCTTGAATTGCCAGGCGATTCCGGTCCCGGCAGGTGACCTGAAGCACTGCCTCCCCGCCGTGTTCTTTGATTAAAAGGCAGATGCCTACAGAGGGATAGCGCATCACCGAGCTCTGGTTGTCAGTCACATTGAGAGCATCTACCTTATCCTTGAGAAGCTCGATATGCTCCAGCGACCTCTCTACACTAGAGCCTTTGGTCGGAGCTGCCTCAGCAGTTACGATAAAGTCCTTCGTTTTGAGTGTTTCCCTAAAATCCCTTGCCATCCTTCACCTCCTAAGCTTTTATCGCCTGCATCTTGCCCGGCCTCTTCACTACCCGGAAGTTTTTCGGTGGATAATATTTCCGCATTAGGTCAAGCCTTCCCTGTTTCTCCAGCCTGCGGTAGATGAGAACCCAACCGCAGTCTTTATCTGGATCTATCTCACACTTCCCTCCCTTCCTTGTGCCCCCGCAGGGACCGTTAAGAATCCCTTTGGCGCAGCGAACCATAGGACAGATACCCCCGGTTCGGTCAAGGAAGCAATCCCCACAGGCGCCACAATTCTCCAGCCACACCCCCTCTCCTTCGGGACTGCCGAGGAAGGTGGTATTCACGGCTGGAAAAACTGGCTTGTCCTCAAATACTTCAGCTATTGTTTGTATTCCTGCTCCACAGGCTAGAGAAAGAACTGCTTCCACCCCATCAACTTTGTCTCTAAGCTCTTCTACCATCTCCTTTTCACACTGCCTCTCAACCGTAGCTTCAACAGTATCGGCCTTGTCCCCCTCCTTACCTCGGGCGAGCCGAAGTTGTGAAGCCAGTATTCCGACCTCCTTTTCTCCTCCCGTCCAGCAGATGGCAACACATGTCCCACAACCAGCCAGAAGCACTTTCTTATAGGGGGCTATCATCTGGAGGATTTCTTCTATAGGTTTTCTTTCAGCGACTATCATTTTCCCTCTCCCGCTCCTTTATTCTGTCATTCACTTCATTTATTATCTTGATGAACTTATGAGGGGCATTGGCGGCAAGGTTGAACATTCCCACACGCCCACCGTCTATCCCGACCTCTGTTAATAGCGTCTCGGAATATTTTACCCGCTCCTTTGCCCTTACATTTCCGGTTAGATGCTGGCAAAGTCCATCTTCACATCCGAGCACCAGCACTGCCGCAGCACCCTCCTCTAAGGCTTTCAGCATATGGATTATATCCACCCTCCCAGCACAGGGAACCCGGATAACTCGCAGCTTCTCTGGGTAGTGAAGCCCTTGCTTCCCCACCACATCAGCGGCAGCATAGGCGGAATGTTCACAACAGAAAGCTATAATTTCCCCGTTCATGATACCCCTATTGCTTCAATTTGAGCCAAGATTTGGTCATCACTATAGCCCTCAAATTTTATTGCCTTGGCTGGGCAAATAGCAGCGCAAATACCGCATTTATCACAGGCAAGCTGGGAAATTTCAGCCACCACTTTCTCGCTATCTACCTGAACCAGCTGGACGGCACGGTGCGGGCAGACACGGATACAAGTGAGACATGCCACACACTTTTGGGGATCTGCCTTAACCCGCTCTGCCTCCACTATAACTTTCCCCGGAGGTAACAGTTCGTAGACCTTGGCGACGACGCTGGAAATATCGGCTAACACTCGGCCAAGGTCTAAATCCCCTCGACAATTTCCAACAAAGAATATCCCTTTCCTCTCTGAGGAAACAGGATAAAGGTGCACATTTTCTTCCTGGTAAAAACCCTGGGAGTCGGTTCTTATCTTTAGCAGGGAGCTTAAACCTTCGGTACCTTCGGCAGGCAGTAATTTCTCCTCGGCAACCACAAGGTCACAGGTTAGTACTATCTCTTCCCCGAGTAGAGTATCTTCTGCGTCAATTTTCACTCGGCCGTCATCTGCTGAAATCTTGGGGTTCTTGTCAAATTTTAAGAACATTACTCCATCTTCTCTTGCCTCCCGGTACAGTTTTTCCACTCCTTCGCTATCCACTTTGACGTTCTTGCAAAAGACATAGACTTCGCTGCCCCACCTCTGTTTAACTGCTAAGGCATTATTTAAGGTGGCTAGTGTCGGGAAACGAGGGTTCTCGTCGGAGAGGTCGAATATAAAACCTATGGTTTCGGGTCTTGCTTCAAGAGTTGGAGCTTGAAGCAGCTGGACCAGCCTCTCTTGTGAAATAATGTTAACGCCGGGCTTAAGCGGGAAGTCCCCGGCAGCGACCTCAGTTTTATACCCGGTAGCGAAAACTATGGCTCCAAAACTTCGCAAGATCTCCTTTGTCCCCCTCATCCTTACCTTGAAATCCCCTATCTTCCCTTCTACCCCTGTCACTTCAGCAGAGGTGAGAATCTCAATGTTTTCCGCTTTTTCTATTGCTTTTATCATCGCCTCTATTTGAGAGCTATAAAATCCTTCAAGCTTCTTAAGCTTTCCCCCCAAGGTCGGCTCTCTTTCCACCAGAGTAGTTCTAATCCCAAGCTGGGAAAGCTCAAGAGAGGATTTCATCCCACAGAATCCTCCACCTACCACTAGAACCTCGTTGTTTACCGCGACTTCCTTCCTCTCCACTGGCTGAAGCAGCCGAGCTTTACCCACGGCCATCATTATCAGTTCCAGTGCCTTTCTAGTGACGTCTCCTTCATGAGCCCAGGAACATTGCTCCCTGATATTTGCTAGGGAAAGAAGACCAGGGTTAAGCCTAAGCTTTTCTAGAAGCTCGCCAAAATTACGCTCACGGAACTCTGGTGAGCAAGCAGCGATTACCACCCTATTGATGTTCTCAGTCAGGATTCTTGAAGTTATCGCTTTTTCCCCTTCTTCAAGGCACAGATTATGGGTTATGTCGACAAAGGCAATGTCTTCAAGATTCTCTAAATTCTCCCGAACTTTAGGGAAATCTATGTTTTTTAAACTCCCCCCACAGTCGCAGAGGAAAATGCCCATCCTTACTGGCATCTCTTTAAAACCTCCATCGCTCTTTCTGCTGCCGAGATTCCGTGAGCGATCGAATCAGGGATATCCTTGGGACTCTGACAAGCTCCGGCAAGGAAGATCCCCTCGACGTTGGTTTCTGTAGAATTGAACGGCTCCTTGATGTCGAAGAAGCCATCGTCGCCCAAGTTTATTCCCAAAACTTTGGCCAGCTCCCAGGAGTCTTTCCTGGGGGCGATACCTACTGAAAGAGTTACAAAGTCGAAGTTTTCTCGGTCAACCTTTCCTTCGGTAATATTCTCAAATTTCACCTCAACTTCATCAGAGGGAGCCTCTGAGATTTCGACTGGCACTCCTCGGATGAAGCGGATATTTCCCTGACATTCCTTATAAAACTCAGCAAAGCCCTTTCCTGCAGTTTGAAGATCAATATAAAAGATAGTAACTTCAGCATCAGGCTTTTGATGCTTGATAAGTCGAGCCAGTCTCATAGCATATTTGCAGCATACTTGGGAGCAATAGCCATGATTTTCATCCCTTGAGCCGACACATTGGATAAAGGCGACCTTCTTCGGTTCCTTTCCGTTCGAGGAAAGCTTAAGAGAGCCCTGATTTCTGAAAATCCTCTCCAGGTCAAAACCAGTTAAAACATTAGGGTATCTACCATAACCCAGGTAGCCAATTTCTCTAGCGTTAAAGACGTCAAAGCCGATGGCAACGATGATTGCCCCAATATTATTCAGTTCTTGCCTTTCGGGTTTTTGCCCAAAGACTATAGCGTTGGTGGGGCATATTTCCCGGCAGAGGTTGCACTTCTTCCCTTTGAGGCGGAGGCACTGGGATTCGTTAATGGAATAGGAATAGGGAACTGCCTCAGGGGGAGGGGACTGGATTGCCTTAGGCATAGTGGGGCAAACCTCGGTGCACATTCCACAGGCGATGCATTTTTGGGGGGAGATATATTGGGGCTTTTGGCAAACCTCCACCTGAAAGTTGCCCAGTTCGCCTTTTACCCCCACCACCATTGAATTAGTCAGGATTGAGATTTGGGGATAACTTGCCACCTCACTGAGCTTTTGAGGAAGGAGGCAGGCAGAGCATTTAGTACAAACCTCCGTGGCTTTGCAACAGAAGGAAGCTGCTTGTCCTCCAATTCGTGCCTCCTTCTCTACTAAGTATACTGTGAAACCACTATTGGCTAACTCTAATGCTGAAGTTATCCCCGCTATGCCACCGCCGATAACTACAATAGACCTCTCTGCTTTCATCTTCCTTATTTAGCTCTTACTCCTGAGCAATTGCTCCACTCGGTGCAACAGCTCCCCGGGGTCGATGGGCTTCTGCATATAGTCTTCCGCCTCCATCATCATCCCCTCTCGCATCGAGAGACGCGCCTTTTCTCTATCGTCAGGATAGACGGTTAACATCAGCACCGGGATGCGGGAGAAGGAGTAATATCTGGGGTCGGTCTTGAGTTCCCTGCAGACCTCAAATCCGTTCTTACCAGGCATTATTACATCTAGGATAATCAAATCAGGCTTTTCCTCCACCACCTTTTGTAAGCCTTCATCTCCATCGAGTGCCGGAATCACTTGATAGGATTTGCTTTCAAGCAATTTCTTCAACACCTTCTGCAAATTTACGTCATCATCAATGGTCAGGATTTTAATTTGGTTTGACATCTTCCCCCTCCTTACATATTAAATTTGTTTATTCCCTGACCTACCATTTACCTCCGCCAAAGCCTCTTGCTTGACAGAGGTTCAAGTCCTTAGGCAGAGTAACAATAAATTGACTCCCTTTATCACTCCCTGGGCAAGGACTTACTGCCCATATCTTGCCTCGGTGACCTTCGACTATCCGCTTGCTTATGTTTAAGCCTAAACCAGCTCCTCTCTCAGTCAAATCGAGGCCGCGATAAAACTCATCAAATATCTTAGGTAGCTCCTTGGCAGGGATACCAATCCCGGTATCAATTACCTCAATCTGGATATGCTCATTAGCATCCCTTGCTTTGACTGCCACCATGCCGCCAGATGAGGTATATTTAATGGCATTGGAGAGCAGATTTAGCATCACCTGCTTGAGCTGGGCTCCATCCCCACAGACTTCAGGAAGGCCTTGAGCCACGTCAACTTTGAGTTCTAACTCCTTCTCTTCAGCTAAAGGTCGCAGTTCATTAACTGAATCCTTTATCACTTCGGCCAGGGAGACTTTGCTCACAATTGTGTCTCTGATGCCGATTCGAGACACACTGAGGATGTTATCTAGTAGACTGAGCAGGGCGGAAATCCCCTTGCTGCTGTTCTGCAACATACTTTTTTGTTCCTCATCGAGCTCCCCAGCATAGCCACCGAGTATCAGTCGATTAACCGATTCAACTGAAGCTAGAGGAGCCTTAATGTCGTGAAAAATGACGGCTAAAATATGCCCTAGGGTCTTCCTGGTGTGTTCCAGCCTCGAACGAACTACCTTGGCTAGGTTGTTCATCACCACACGGCCAACCTCGGGGTTCTCCTCGAACAACCGTCTGAGCACCCGAGTATCTAAGGCGATAAGCTCTGTCCCCTCCAGAGTGCGAGCAGTGTCCATGTGGACATAAGGGCTTACCAGCCCGGTACAGCCCAAGCCACCGCCGCGAGTTACCACACCGGTGGTCGCCCTTCCTGCACCGCGACCAACCTGAAGATTCATCTCCAGAGCCACCGAGCCTGATTCGACAATGTACATGGTCTGGCATGGGGTACCTTCAGAGAAAATAATGGCACCAGCTTCATAGACCTCTTCCCGGCAGAACGGCAGTAGCTTTTTGAGCTGGTCATCACTCACCCCATCCAATAAGTCAGACAATCTTAAAATACCTTCAATAAAATCCATTTTCCCTTCTTGCCCATCCTAATAAGCTAAAGCAATCTATTTAACGAGCAATTTCTCTATCTTTTCCATCCGCTTCAAAACCTTCTCCATCTGTTCTAAAACATCCTCTAGCTCCACCGATTTGGGAGCGGTTGTTTTCAGGATATCTTTTACTAATTCCGCTAATTCTACGGGTTCGACCGGCCGGGAAATATAACCCTCGGCATCCATTTGTGAGCCTTCCTCTCGTCTCCATCCCCTTCGGGAATGTTCCTCGGGACGAACATCTACCACTAGCAAAGGCATTCTGTTGGTCTTAGGATTTTCCTTGAGCTGCTTATGAAGCTTGAAGGCCTCACCTCGTGGCTCAAGAAAACCTACGATAACCATAGCGGGAGCTTCACTCTCCGCTTTTTCCAGCCCTTCGCTTCTGGTAGAGGCTACGCTCACTTCGTATAGATGCTCTAGGGCTTGCCTCACTGTCCTCAGGAAAGCGGGCTCTGTATCTACCACTAGAATGCTTTGCCTTTGCATCCCTTCGCCTCTACTTTCACTTTACCTCACCATCTCCCGACCGCCAAGCGCCAAATGGCGTACGCTTTATGTAGGAAAAAGCGAAATCCCCAGGGGAAAAGATAGCCTTAAGTGGCTGTGGTGGTTACGCTGTAACATTTCTGTTATAGGGGGAATTTTGTTATAATGTAATATACGAGGGACCCATGCCGAGGATGTGCGGGGGTAGGGTTGTATTGTTATTTTCTCTCGAGGAACTGGAGAGGGACAGGAAAGCCTAGAATGGGAAGAATCAAAGTTCTTTTAGCTGAGGACCATGTGGTGGTGCGACAGGGCATCCGGGAGATTATTCAGCGTGAGGAGGATATAGACATCGTCGGTGAAGTAGGGGATGGCGAAGAAGCTGTTCAAGCAGCGGAGCAACTAGAGCCAGATGTCATCCTTATGGATATCGCTATGCCTAAGTTGAATGGCATTGAGGCCACCCGACGGATAAAGGAGTCTCACCCTTCTATCGGTGTCCTTGTTTTAACCGCCTATGATAATGAAGAATTCATCTTCGCCCTTTTGGAAGCAGGGGCAGCGGGATATTTATTAAAGAATGTGCAAAGCAGGCAGTTGCTAAATGCTATTCGTGCAGTATATGATGGTGAGTCTGTACTCCATCCCACAATTGCTAAGAAAGTCTTGAGCCGCTTGTCGCTAATGAGGGGGAAGCGCTCAGAGCAGGAGAAGGGTGAGCTTCTAACTGAGCGGGAACTAGAGGTGCTTAGGCTGGGGGCTGAAGGGTTAGCCAACAAGCAGATTGCCACGGAGCTTTTCATGGGAGAGCGTACTGTTCAAACTCATTGGAGGAACATTTTCAACAAGCTGGGGATTAGTTCCCGAACTGAGGCAATAGTGCGTGGCCTAAGCAGGGGTTGGATCACCATGAACCGAGACGAAGAGTAAGGGGTGAGATAGGTTGCGGAAGTATTCCATCAAGCTTCTACGCAATCCCCATTTCTGGGCTATCCTAGTGGTATTCCTTATCTGCATTGCCCTCCATTATCCCCAGCAAATACCCTTTTTGAGAGAGCTGGGGCTAAGTTCTCTCTGGGGTTTATCTCGCCATGCTGTGGAGCGGATATTCTTTTTATTCCCTATAGTTTATGCCGGGCTTGTTTTTGGACTACGTGGAGGCATAGTTTGTCTGATAACCGCCGTTGCTGTTATGATGCCCCGAGCTTTGTTTGTTTCCGCCTATCCTAGGGATGCTCTGTTTGAAATTGGTGCTATCATTGCCTTCGGAGCCACAATCAATTGGTGGCTCGAGTCTCGGCGTAGAGAGAGTGGGCGGCGAGAGCAGATTATGCTGCAATTGGAAGCAAATCGGCGGGAACTTCAATCTTATGTCCAGTCCATTAAGGAGAATGAAAGGCGTCTCTCAGTTCTCCACTCTATTTCCTCAGCAGTGAATCAATCTTTGGAATTACAGGAAGTGCTTGATACTGCCGTTGATAAGATTAAAGAGGCAATAGATGTGGACGTGATATTGCTCTTCCTCTTAGATGAGGAGGCAGGACGGCTGGAGCTGAAAGTTCACCGGGGAGTTTCAAAAGAATTCGCTTCTAAGGTAACCGGGTTAAAAATAGGAGAGGGGCTTAACGGGTGGGTAGCCCAAACAGGAGAGCCGTGCTTAGTAAGAGATTCAACCTTGGACACTAGAGCCTCATCAGAGATAGTGAAGCAGGAGGGGATAAAATCTCAGTTTATTGTGCCTTTGAGAACCAGTGATAAGGTGATAGGTACGCTCTGTGTGGCAACGCATGATGTAAGACAATTTACCACAGAGGAAGAGGAACTTTTAGTTCTGGTAAGCATTCAACTTGGTGTAGCTATTCAGAAAGCCTACTTTTTTCAGGAATTACAGAGAGTGGGGAAGAGATTTCAGGGGATATTCGAGAAAGCCTACGATGCCATTTGGATTCAAGATTTTCAGGGCAGGATTATTAATGCTAATCAAGCTGCTGCCAGACTGACCGGATATGAATTGAAAGATCTGATCGGCAGACACGTATCTGAACTCCTTACTCCTGAAGGGCTCGAACTGGCGAGACAGGTACGGCAGAAACTACTCCAGGGTGAGGCAATAAAGCAACCTTACGGACAGCGGCTAGTAAGGAAAGACAGGACACAGGCAATTCTTATGTTGAGCACTAGCCTGCTCGAGAGTGATGGCACGCCGTTAGCTTTCCAGCACATTGCCAGGGATATCACTGAGGAGACAAAGCTTCAGGAAGCTCTCGAGCTTTATGCCACTCAAATTAGCCAAGCACACGAGGAAGAGCGCAAGCGTATCGCTAGGGAACTTCATGATGATACTATTCAGACTATGATTGCTGTCTCTCGTCGCCTTGATGACTTTGCCTCCAGGGATTCGGCAACACTGAAAGAGGTACTTAATTCTCTGGGACAACTTCGGAGGGATATTGATGAGGCTTTAATCAGAACACGGCGTTTCATTCATGACCTTCGCCCTCCCACTTTAGAGTATCTTGGCCTCGTTGCCGCTTTAAGAGAACTGGCAACCCAAGTACAGGAACAGTCGGGCATAAAGGTGAATTTGAAGGTGAAGGGGGTAGAGCGTCGTTTCACCTCAGAAGAAGAGCTTTTAATCTATCGAATTGCTCAGGAAGCCCTGCGAAATGTATGGAAGCATTCTGAAGCAACAAAGGCTGAGCTTATTGTAGAGTTTAATGAGAACAGCGCTGTTGTAGTAATTAGCGATAATGGGAAGGGTTGTGAGGTCGGGGAAAGCTCAGAGTTCCTCAAAGCGGGGAAATTGGGACTTATGGGGATGAAGGAGAGGGCCCATCTTTTAGGGGGCACTGTAGAGGTGTGTTCCAAACCGGGTAAGGGGACAACGGTAATCCTCAGTGTCCCTAACAGAAGTTTATAATGTAACTCCAGCTTCGAGCCGGGGTGGCGGAATTGGCAGACGCAGCGGACTTAAAATCCGCCGGAGTAATCCTTGTGGGTTCGAGTCCCACCCCCGGCACCAGCTTATCCAACCCCCGCTACCAAGGAAACTTAAGGAAGAAGCTAACGCGCTTCCCTTTTCTTTTTAGAACGAGCCGTCCGGGGGCTAATTCTTTTGGCTCTTACTGAGACATCATTTTCAGTATTTAACAGTTCATAAGGCCAAGGCGAGTTACGCTCAACATATCTTATTCTTATGGTTGCTGTTGGAATCCAAGTGACAATTGTTGGCAGATCTCCCGGCGCAACATTCCACTGTGACCCGTCAGCTAACTGCAATGTCAGGTGTTCATCAGACACTTCAATGAGCATACTTTCTTTTATCTTATTTGGGTTATCCATATTGTCCTCCTTCTGAGACTACCTCTAACTCCTACAGTTACTTTCCCTTCCTCTCCACCACCCCACGAACCGCTTGCTCAATGTCTTTAGCGGTTAGGCCGTATCGCTGGAGAAGCTCGGTGGCTGTGCCTGATTTGGCATAGGTATCTTTGATGGCGACAAATTCCATTGGCACTGGGTGGAGCCTTGCCACCACCCGGGCAACCATGCTCCCCAGCCCGCCGTGCTCCAGGTGGTCTTCAGCGGTAACAATAGCCCCGGTCTCATTAGCCGCCTTAACAATGGCGGCTTCATCAATAGGCTTGAGGGTAGGCATGTTTAATACGCGACAGTCTATGCCCTGCTGCTTCAGGCTATCGGCGGCTTTAAGAGCGGTGGAGACCATAATGCCAATAGCGATAATGGTGGCGTCCTTGCCCCGCCTCATGGTTACTGCCTTGCCCAGCTTAAAGCGGTAGCCCTCACTATAGACTAGGGGTAGATTAGGCCGGCACAATCTGATATAGAAAGGTCCGTAGCTTGCCGCCGCCACCTTTACCGCCTGGGCAGTTTCAATGGCATCAGCAGGAACGATAACAGTAAAGCCGGGCAGGGCGCCAATCAGAGCCAGGTCTTCAACGGAGTGGTGCGAGGCGCCATCCTCACCGACGCTGATGCCGCCATGAGTGACCACCAGCTTAACATTGAGCTGGGAATAAGCAATAGACATCCGAATCTGGTCAAAGGCACGCCCGGGGACAAAAACGGCAAAGGTGCTGGCAAAGGGTATCTTGCCTGATGCTGCCAGTCCAGCAGCAATACCTACCATATTCTGCTCAGCGATACCGCAGTCGAAGAAGCGGTCGGGAAACTCCGTAGCAAAGAAATGGGTCATCGTTGACCGGGACAGGTCAGCATCCAGCACCACGATATTCGGGTTCTCCCAACCTAACTCGACCAGGGTTTTGCCATAGGCTTCCCTTAAAGAAACTGCCTGGGGCATTTCTACTCCAGCTCCTTTAGCGCTATCTCTACCTCCTGAGCATTAGGGGCTTTGCCGTGAAAATCGGGATTATTCTCCATAAAGCTGACCCCCTTGCCCTTGATAGTGTGGGCAATGATGACGGTAGGTTTCCCCTTAACCAGCTTGGCTTGGTCAAAGGCTTTAATAAGCCGGGTAAGGTCGTGACCGTTAACCTCGATGACGTGCCAGCCAAAAGCTTGCCACTTTTCATTAAATGGCTCGAGGTTCATTACATCACGGTTCCAGCCATCAATCTGCTGTCCATTGTTGTCCACAATAGCCACCAGGTTATCCAGCTTGAAGTGGGCAGCCGCCATAGCTGCCTCCCATATCTGCCCTTCGTCACACTCGCCATCACCCAGTAGGACATACACCCGGTAGTCCTGTGAATTGAGGCGACCAGCCAGGGCAACACCAATGGCAAAGGATAACCCTTGTCCTAGGGCACCGGCTGACATCTCCACCCCGGGGCAAGTCACCCGGTCAGTGTGACCTTGAAGGCGGCTATCTAGCTGTCTCAGGGTAGCCAGGTCAGCTACGGGGAAGTAGCCACGCTCGGCTAGAGTAGCATAGAGCACAGGGGCAGCATGCCCCTTGCTTAGAATGAACCTATCCCTGTCTCGCCAGCAAGGGTCTTGGGGTTTATGCCTGAGCACCTTAAAATAAAGGGCGGTAACAATCTCTACCGCTGATAGAGAGCCACCGGGGTGACCACTACCCGCCTTGCCGGTCATAGTGATAATGTGACGGCGCAGCCTTTTGGCTACAACCGCCATTTCCTTTACCGATAGTGGTTTGGCTCTGGCTACTGGTGATGAAGAAGCCTCGGCACAAACTTTTGCTGCCGAGGCTTCGGATTCGGATAATGAATTCCCCATTTCAGATAGCGCCATCATCACCTCTGCGTTGTGTGTTAATTATACTATAATTTGTCGTCCCAAGTCTATCCGACAGACCGAATTGATTTTTCACCCCTATCTCTGGTTAAATAAGTAATGATGGAGGTCAGATGGACGGTTTAACACTAAAAGCTGCTAAACGAGATATTTTAGGCAAGAAGACAAGGTTTTTACGCCGTCAGGGGATTATCCCGACCCATATCTTCGGACACAATATTAAGTCGCTGGCACTCCAGTGTGATACGGCTAAGCTTCAGCGAATTATAGCTCAGGCAGGGACAACCAGACTCATTGCCCTGGAGATTGAGGGAGACAAACGACCAAGGAGTGTGTTCATCCGTGAAATTCAAAAGGATGAAGTACGTGGACAACTGCTCCACGTTGACTTCTACCAAGTACGGAAGGAGGAAAAGATAAAGGCAGATGTTCCTCTCGTCCTGGTTGGCGAAGCCCCGGCTATGCAGATAAAGGGACGTATGCTAACCCATGCTCTCACCAGTATCAGCGTTGAGTGCCTGCCGGATAAGCTGCCACCCCAGATAGAAATTGACCTAAGCCGCCTAGAAGAGGTAGAGCAGGCAATCTATGTTAGCGACATCGCCCTTAGCCCCGACATCACCCTCATTACCAACCCCACCCAGTTAATAGTTAAAGTCAGCGAAGTGGTGGTAGAGAAGGAAGAGGTAGTAGTAGCCAAGGCAGAAGTTGAGGCTGAAGAGGTGGCTGAGGAAAAACCAGAACAGCCACCGGCTGAGTAGCCCGGCATTGCGGTCATTTGGAGAGTCCTGCTATAATGCAACGATGATTATTGACTTTCACACCCATGTATTTTCACCCCAGATAAAGAAAAACCGCAGCCGGTATATAGATAGCGACCCCTGTTTTGCCATCTTGTATTCAAATAAGGAAGCCAAGCTGGCTACTACTGATGAACTCATTGCCAGCATGGATGAATATGGGGTTGACATTTCAGTCATTTTGAACCACGGCTGGGCTACCCACGAGCTATGTGTCGAAACCAACGACTACATCCTAGAGTCAATAGCCCGTTATCCCAAGCGTTTGATAGGCTTCGGTGCTGTCCAGCCCCACTCTAACGAAGCAGCCATAGCTGAAGTGGAGCGTTGTGCCAGAGGCGGGATAAAGGGGATTGGCGAGCTAAGACCGGATGTACAATTACTCGACCTCAATGATGCTGCGGTGATGGAGCCCTTTATTGAGGTATTAAGGAAACATAAGCTAATTTTGCATACCCACGCCTCTGAGCCGGTAGGTCACCAGTATCCGGGTAAGGGAAGCATCACCCCGGATATACTCTACCCTTTTATTACCAGCTTCCCCGATTTAACCATAGTCTGTGCTCATTGGGGTGGTGGCTTACCCTTCTATGCTTTAATGCCCGAGGTGAAAAAGGCGATGAGTAACGTCTTTTTTGATACCGCAGCTTCACCTTTTCTATACAGCCCTCAAGTGTATAATCAGGTTATCCAACTTGTCGGTAGTGATAAAATTCTCTTCGGCAGTGATTTCCCCGTGGTAGGGCAGGGTCGGCTGCTGAAGGAAATTAGTTCTCTGGACTTGCCCCAAGAAACAAAGAGACTGATTCTATCGGGTAACGCCCAGAAGCTACTAAATATTAATATAGTTTAGAAACCCATCCCCCTGACCCCCTTCCCTTAATAAGGGAAGGGGGAGTAGGTAAGAGAGGGGCTTCGCCCCTCTCTAAAATCTCTTCCCCCTCTCCTTTTAAAAGGAGAGGGGGATAAAGCGGGTTCCCTGAAAAATCAAAGATTTTTCTGGGTGCTTAAAGGGGGTGAGGTCAATAAACAATTTTGAGAGTATTAAGGTTTAAATTATGGAGCAGATTCGCTCTTTCATTGCCATTGAGCTACCTGATGAGTTAAAGCTAAAGCTTGCCCAGCTTGAGGACCGGCTGAAATCTCATAGGCAACCTTGGGTGAAGTGGGTTAGCCCGAATGGTATCCACCTGACACTAAAGTTCCTGGGCGATATTGCTGCCGATAGGACTGAGGAAATAACCAAGGCGATGGCGGAAGCTACCCAAGGAATATCACCCTTCCAGTTGGAGGTTAAAGAACTGGGAGTTTTCCCCAATTTGAGACGAGTTCAGGTGGCTTGGGTGGGTATAAGCGGAGAGATAGATAAGCTCAGCCAGCTTCAAAAGCGCATTGAGACTAATCTAACTCCCCTGGGCTTTGCCCCTGAGTTGCGACCGTTCACACCCCACTTGACCCTGGCTCGCCTTCGTGACCAGGCATCACCAGATGAGCGACAAAGATTTGGGCAGCTTATAGCTAACTCTAAATTTGAGCCAGCCTATACTTTCCCGGTGGAATCTGTCAGCCTGATGCGGAGCCAACTAACCAGAGAGGGCGCTATCTATAGTCAAATCAGCTCCGTTAAACTAGAATAGAGATTGTTTGCTAGACAATCTCTAAAATAAGCCCTTGTCAACAACTACCGACTAGGTATATACTGTTAAAAGATTTAATTTCGGTTGGGAGGTGGACCTAATGGAACAATTTAATTTCCCTAAATGCCAGAAGTGCAAAACTGGAGACCTGGTGCCCCTGTCTGATTTTGGCAGCCAAGGGGCAGCTATTCATTACAAAGCCTGGGTTTGCACCAATCCTGACTGCGGCTTCAACCTCAAAATCAGGAATGGTGATGTCTATATAAACGAACCCATTATGAGCGGGACGCTCCACAGTACCCGCGCCCGCTAAAATACCGGTAGTTCATCCTGAAGTTTAGACCACGGGTGGCGAGTGTGCTCTCTCAAGTAGCTAGACTTAAGGGGAGAGTAATTGATTTCCTGTTTCCACGATGGTGCGTCGGCTGTGGTAAGGAAGGTGAGTTTATTTGCGACTCCTGCCGCCGCTCGCTACCTCGAGTTATGTCCCCGCTTTGTCCCAGGTGTGGCAGACCCCAGCCCAGCGGCACACTTTGCCCCGCCTGTGTTAGCTGGCAGGCAGAAATAGACGGCATCCGTTCCCCATTTCGGTTCGATGGGGTAATGCGCCAGGCTATCCATCAACTAAAATATAGAAACCTTAGAGCCCTGGCTGAACCTTTAGCTAAATTGCTAAACGATTATCTTGCCACTTACCCCGTACCTGGAGAGGTTCTGGTGCCGGTGCCGCTACACCAGAAACGATTAAGAGAGCGCGGCTATAATCAATCCAGCCTGCTGGCTAAGGAGCTAGGTAAGCTCACCAACCTACCAGTAGTTGATGGCTGCCTCATCCGACAGCGCCACGCCCCTCCCCAGACCAGAAGCGCAACTGTGGAAGAGCGGAGGAGCAATGTAGCCGGTGCTTTTGCCTGCCGTGACCAAAGGCTGCAAGGTAAGCAGGTATTGCTCATAGATGACGTCTCCACCTCTGGGGCTACCCTTGACGCCTGTGCTGCAGCGCTAAAAGCTGCCGGCGCTACTTCGGTATGGGGGCTGGTGCTAGCTAGGGAAATTTAAATTTACCAGGAGTATAATGACCGGAGAGCTAAAATATATCGTCTTTAATACCAATATGGGCTGGGTAGGCATATTGGGCTCAACCAAGGGGCTAGTGCGCACCACCCTTCCCCAGCACTCAGCCCAAGAAGCCCGCCAGCTATTGGGTAACGAGGTAAACTATGCCGTCTGGTCGCCTAATCTGTTTGATGGCTTAATAAAACGCTTTAAGACCTACTTTAGGGGCGATAAGATAGCCTTCCTTGACAAGCTTGACCTGTCAGCTACCCCCTTTCAGCGCCAGGTATGGGAGATGACCAGGCTTATCCCTTATGGTGAGACCAGGAGCTACACCTGGGTGGCGGAGCAGATTAAGAGCCCAAAAGCGGTGCGGGCGGTAGGACAGGCTTTAGCCAGAAACCCCTTACCTATTATTGTCCCCTGCCACCGGGTGGTAACTACTAATGGCCGGCTCGGCGGCTTTAGTGGTGGAGGGGAGATGAAGAAGCGCCTCCTTCATCTGGAAGCCTCAGCCATTTGGTAATCAGTCAAGAGGCGGGAGATTTCTGGAATGGGGCCTAATATCAAATAGGCTTTTTATTCTCAGGTTCAGGAAACTATCCTCGTATTTCTCAATCAGTCCTTCGTCAGCAAAGCTAAAGTATCTATTCTC
>CAYQQD010000011.1:0-17433 GCA_964419575.1 uncultured Dehalococcoidales bacterium
CCGGCATAAAGCCCCAGTTCCTTACGCAGGGCAACGTTAACGCTTCTAAAGCCGGAGCCTACCGGCGTGGTAACCGGACCTTTGAGGGCAACCTTGTTTCTTCTAATGGATGCAAGCACGGACTCAGGAAGTGGTGTGCCCAGCGTGTTTTGAGCCTTGCTCCCAATATCGGCTAAGTCCCAGCGAAAACTAACACCAGTCGCTTCCAAGACTCTTCTGGTAGCTTCGGTCACCTCGGGACCGACACCATCACCGGGGATAAGAGTAATTCGGTAAGCCATAAAATAGTCTCCCTTTATAATTTGAAATCACCGTGCTTCTGTATGTAGGGCAATAGCCCGCCGTCATCAAGGATATGGAGCATTATTTCAGGGATTGGACTAAACCTCAACTGGTTACCATTGGTCATATCCCAGATGGTACCGTCTTTGAGGTCTATCTTCAGCTCATCGCCATCATTAATACTATCGGTCTGGCATATGAGGACTGGAAGTCCAAGGTTAATGGCGTTGCGGAAGAAAATCCGGGCTACTGACTTAGCCAATATGGCACTCACCCCGGTCATCTTGATTACCAGTGGAGCATGTTCTCGACTGGAGCCAAGCCCGAAGTTAGCACCAGCAACGATAAAATCTCCCGGCTTCACCTTGGCGGCGAAGGTTGGGTTAACGTCCTCCATAACGTGTTTGGCTAGCTCAGACAGGTTACTTCTTAAGTGAGCAAACCTGCCCGGTATGATGTGGTCGGTAGAGATGTTATCGCCAAATTTGAAGGCTCTGCCAGTGAGCACCTAAATTACCTCTCTCGGGTCAGTGATTTCGCCGTTAATGGCAGTAGCCGCCGCTGTAGCTGGGCTGCCGAGATATATAAATGCCTCGGGATTACCCATTCTACCCCTGAAATTTCGATTAGACGTGGACAGGCAGGTCTCCCCAGCCCCAAGCACTCCCTGGTGCAGCCCGAGGCAGGGCCCGCACCCTGGTGGCAAAATAATAGCTCCAGCTTCAAGCAGGGTCCGGACATAGCCTGCCTTTATTGCTGCCATCAGTACCCCTCGTGATGCCGGGGCAATTATCAGCCTAGTCTCGGGGTGAATCCTCTTCCCCTTTAGAATCCTAGCGGCGACGGCTAGGTCTTCCAGGCGACCATTGGTGCAGGTACCGATAAATACCTGCTGGACTTTAGTCCCTTTAAGTTCTCTAGCCAGGGCAATGTTGTCCACGGCATGGGGTTTGGCTACTGTCGGCTGAAGCTCAGCCAGACTAATATTGATGGCTTGTTCATAGATAGCGTTTTCATTGGGAAAGAGTGGCTGGTAATCTGCCCTCCTCCCCCGGGCTGATAGATAGTCCTTTGTTACCTCATCGGCGGGGAAAAGTCCGACCTTAGCCCCGGCTTCAACCGCCATGTTGGCTACGGTAAGGCGTTCTGGGATGCTCGTGTTGCTTATGGCATCGCCGCTGAATTCCAGGGCTTTATAGGTAGCGCCATCAGCTCCAATCTGCCCAATCAGGTGAAGAATTAGGTCTTTGGCAGAAACACCGTCAGAGAACCTGCCTGAGAGTGATACCTTAATACTTTCTGGTACCCGGAACCAGGTTTTACCTAGTCCGAGGGCAATAGCTATGTCGGTGGAGCCCATCCCGGAGGCAAAAGCCCCCAGCCCCCCAGCAGTTACCGTATGGGAGTCAGCGCCAACAATTAAATCGCCTGGCTTAGCCAGAGATTCGGCAACTATTTGATGGCATATACCTTCGCCAACATCATAAAGGAGGCTGCCGGTTTCCTGGGCGAAGTCCCGCAGGAGCACGTGGTCGTTGGACAGCTCGTGACTTGGACTGGGGGCAGCATGGTCAAGGAAGAAGGCGACTTTCATGGAATTGGCTGGGTGGTTAAATCCGGCGGCTTGGAATTGCCTCACCGCCAATGGTCCGGTAGTATCCTGAACGAAAACCAAATCTACCTTAGCAATAACAATATCTCCTGCCTTGACTTCACTCCCAGACTTGGCACTCAATATTTTTTCGGCTAGAGTCTTACCCACGATTGCTGTTTCCTGGCTCTAAATATTCAACAGTCTATATTGGTGCTTCTATCATCACCCTGGTGCCTTTACCTGGCTCAGATTCAATTGTCATGGTGCCATTTAGCAGGCGCACCCTCTCTTCCATTCCAGCCACACCGAGCTTGCCGGCACGAGGCAAATCTGCTAGACCTCGCTTCAAGTCAAACCCTTTACCATTATCACGGATAGTTACCTTTGTTTTGCCTTTGGCAAATTCTATCCTCACCTCTACCCTTGAAGCCTGGGCATGCTTCTCGACGTTTCTTAATGCCTCTTGAACGATACGGAAAATTATTAGTTCCACTTCTGCTGAGTAGCGCCGCTCAGTACCAGACACGGTTAATTCTGTTTCTATCCCGGCTCGTTTTTCTAGGTCGCTAACCTCCCATCGTAGTGCTGCCAACAAGCCTAAATCGTCTAGCATGGGCGGGCGCAATTCCTGGGTAAAACGGCGTATCCCCTCTAGCGTGTTGTTCAACTGCTGGCGCAGTTCCTTTAGGAATGTAGCCTGGTTTGGTGCCAGCTCCACATTATCGCGGGTGAAGTTATCTACCTGGCGAGAAAGGGCATAGAGCGCTTGGCTGGTGTCATCGTGAAGGTCGCGAGCAATACGCTTGCGTTCTTCTTCCTGAGCCTTGGTAATCTGGCTGAGGTAGTAGCGCAGGCTATCCTGCATCCGCCGTTGCTCAGTTATATCACGCAAGGTCTCTATGGCACCTATTATTTCTCCCTTGTCATCTTTGATAGGACTGGCCGTAAAATGAAGCCATTTGCCATCCTCACCAAGAGCTGGGGAGAAATCTTCAGCTTCATAGGCGCCATCAATTAGGTATGATTTCTTGGCTTTATCTCTATAGTATACTTTAATTTCATCGGCGGAGGCGCCGTTGACTATTAAATCAGCCATAACTGGCCTCTTTTCGGCATAGAATGCTACCCATTGCTTGTCCGTCCTGAGTACTTCATCCTTTTTTATGCCAGAGAGAGATTCAAGGGCTGTGTTCCAGTGAGTGACTTTATGCTGCTTATTGATGGCAAATGCTGGAATTGGGGAACCATCAATAATTTTAGTGAGCGTCTCCTCGGCTCTCTTTTTCTCAGTTATATCCCTGGCTATATGCTGAAAACCGGTGGGTTTCCCATCCTCGGTAACCAAACTGGTGGACAATAGCAGAATCACCTCCGAGCCATCCTTCCTTATCATGCGTTGCTCATAGGGCTGTTCCACCGGTTCCTTCTCCAATAGCTTCTGGCGAATTTGACTGGTTAAATTAAGGCTTTCCTCGGGTAGGAAATTCCTTACGTTCATCTTTTTCAGTTCTTTTATACTATATCCGACGAGTTTTGCCGCTGCTTCATTGACAGCGGTAATATTACCTTCCAAGTCGTTAACCCAGATAGCGTCACTGGCATTTTCAAATAGCTGCCGATAGTTTCTTTCCGAGATAGCCAGTCGCTGCGCCACAAGGCGCTCTTTCTCATACAGACGAGCATTTTCCATGGCGGTGGCTATTTGAGCACCGATGGCGGTGAGTAGTTCCATATCCTCGACAGAAAACTGCCTAGGACGGCGCATAGCTACGCAGAGTATCCCCTTAATTTGGCCTCTAAGAACCATGGGTACAATAAGATGGATTTGGATTTGCATCTTACTAACCTCAGGTATAGCCAGCCTGGGGTCATAAGCGGTATTGTCTGCGACCACAGGTTGGCATGTCTTAGCTACCTCTCCATAAATGCCCTCCCCAATCTTTATCTTATCTACCGCCCGGGCGAATTTATCGGATACACCTTCGTAGGCAACAAGCCTCAGTCTTTGGCTTTCTTCATCCAGGGAAAATATCAGGGAGACCTCTACTTCCATTAGCTCTGACACCATATGGGTGGCTTTATCTAATATTTTATCAAGCTCCAGAGATTCACCCAGCAGGGTAGAGATGGTATTAAGTATGGTCTGGCGTTTCTCATTCTTTCTCGCCGACTGGACATAATGTTGCAGAATCTCATGCGCCGATTGCAGTTTGGCTAAAGCGGCTTTGGTTTTATCCCTTTCCTCGGCTCGTGTCGAAATTCCCCACGATGCCAGTATAGCTATGGCAAGGGTGCCTCCAGTCTCCAGAAGGGCGTCTTTGGGAACCGGTGAGATAAGGATGGCTCTGGGTAGCATAATTGCCAAAGCGGTAAAAGAGGTAATTAAGCCTCCTTTTAGTCTGAAGGTGAAACTGGCGTAGATTATGGGCACCAGAAAAAGAATGCGGTCAAAGGTGTGTCGGGTCAGGCCGAAGTGAAGGCTGGGTGGCGTGCCAGTGATACCGGTTAGCTCGACGTAGTGAAGCAAACTACACAGTATAAAAAAGACCACGATAAACCAAAATTTACGGTTTCGTATAAGCCTCATTGGTGTAACCTAGAAATTCTAACTTCTCACGGGAGGTCTTCAATGGCAAACCATCCCCGTTTTAAGCCATAAAGTATTGCCTCGGAGCGTGAACCCACCCCTAACTTATTGAAGATGCTCCTCATATGGGCTTGGACAGTGCGCTCGCTGATAAAAAGCTCGTCGCCGATATCCTTATTGCTCATACCTTTGGCTGCTATCTTGAGGACCTCCATCTCACGTTCACTCAGGGGTTGTGAGGGTCGAGCCAGCGCTGGCTTGGCGGTCGGAGCCTTGAACCGGGTCATCAGCTTGCGAAGGACTGTCGGGTGAATCATCGGCTCACCGGCATAGACGGCTCGGACAGCGCTAATCAGCTCGTCACCAGTTACATTCTTTAGTAGATAACCGGCGGCACCTGCTTCCAGCATGCTGAAAATATATTCATCATAATCATAGCCGGTGAGGACAAGCACTATGGTTGCCGGTAAAGTAGCCTTGATTTGTTTGGTGGCCTCGATGCCACTAAGTTTGGGCATAGCCACATCCATAATGACCACATCGGGCTTGAGTTGGCGGGCTAGTCGGACCGCCTCCTCACCATCGCCAGCCTCACCGACAATCTCAAAATCTTTCTCCCGCTCTAGGAGTTGGCGGGTGCCTTGCCGTACCACCACGTGGTCTTCAGCCAGTAGAATCCTGATAGTGTTCATAGCCACCCTCTCTACTACCAGTATAAGCTGTTTCCGAAGTATCTTCAACCGCAGTGATAGGAGTGATATGAAAGCAATCGCTAGGCGAAAATGCCTAGGTATAGAGGCCTAAGTTTGGTCGGGATGTTTGCACTAAGGCAAAGTGAGAAATAGGCACTAAGGCGGATGGCATTGGGTTCCCGATATGGTTAAATGCGAGTAGAAGCAAAGAACGATGAACAGTAGTAAGAAGGGAGGAAAGGATAATGAAGATAGGCGATATGGTCAAAATTAAGGAATGCGATTCAATTCCAGAGGCGATAGGCGAAAGTGCTGAGATAGTAGATATGCAAATCCAGGAGTTCGATAAATATGCAGTATACCCTTTGTGGGTGAAGATGACCTCTGGTGAACGTAAAGGCAAGATTTATGGCTTTCAGTATGATGAAGTCGAGGTGCTACCTAAAGTGTATGAGGCGCTGGAGATAAGCGCTGAGAGGGCAGGAGGGGCAGAGATAATGAAGACGAAAGTGGCTGAACAGGTGGAAGAGCTCCTCAGGGGTGTTACCACGGTAGAAGAGCTTGCCGAGGTAGAGCGGGTCATTAACGAAGTGAAAGGGAAGGTTCTGGCAGAGCCAGGTCTGGGCTTCTGGGAAGGAAAAACACCCTGCTGGGAGATGTTTCGCTGTCCAGAAGCAATGAAGAGCGAGTGTCCGGCATTTAAGTATCGGACTCTGCCTTGCTGGCAGATTGAAGGTACTTACTGCAAGCTTCGTGATTATGGGCAGAGGGGTGATGCCACCGATATCTGCCAGGTGTGCCGGGTTTACAAGAGATATGGTCACGGTGAGCCGATAGAGATTAAGCTCCGCGGAAAAGGGTTCAATGCCGGGATAGTAGCTACCAAGTGAACTAGAAGACTAAGGCTGGCACCAGCTAATAACGATAACACTCGGTTGGCAAATAGCATTCACTTAGAGGGCATGCGTCGCAAGTTAGGAGGATATACTCTTGCAATACATGCCCTCTCTGTGTTACAATCCGCTAGAAAGCCCAGCTTGACCAGGCTAATAGCCATTTCACCACTATTGCCGTAATTACCGCATATTAACCACAGTGGAGGTAGAACGTGGAACCGATTGATGCTGAAGCACGCCCCAAAGGAGAAATTAGCATTGGTTATGCGGGAAGGATTTTCCGGCAAATTCAGAAGATGATTGATGAGACTGGCGGGCAAGCTGGCGGCATTATTCGGGTGCTACAACAGGCTCAAGGACTGGTTGGCTATCTTCCAGCGCCGGTAATCAAGACTATCTCCAGAGATTTCAAGATTCCTCTCAGTGAAGTGTATGGGATTATCAGTTTTTACCACTTCTTTTCTATGGTGCCCAAAGGCAGGTATGTTATTCAAGTTTGTATGGGTACCAGTTGCTATGTTAAGGGAGGGCAGAGAATTCTCAATGCATTAAGGAAAGAATGGGGGCTGGAGCCGGGAGGGATTACTGCTGATGGCAGATTTTCCCTGGAAACCGTCCGCTGTCTGGGCTGCTGTGGGCTATCCCCGGTAATGGCTATCGGAGAAGATGTCCACCGAAAGGTTAAACCTAGCTGGCTAAAGGATATTCTGAGTTCTTATCGATAGAAAGGCGTAATGAAGATGGTGGTTCCGCTTAGCTCTGTAGAAGAGTTAAAGAATCTAAGAGAACAAGCCCAAGCAAGGCTAGCAGAGCAGGCAAAGAAGATTCAAGTCAAGGTACATCTGGGAACGTGTGGCATTTCTTCAGGGGCAAATAAGATTCTAGAGGCCTTTGTTCGCCAAGTAGATAGCCGCAAGCTATCAGATGTCATTGTATTGAAGGCAGCGTGTATCGGGCTCTGTGGCCGTGAGCCGGTGGTCACGGTCATTGTCCCTGGAGAGGAAAAGGTTATCTACAGCGACCTTGATGAGGATAAGGTATCCCGAATTGTTGACCAGCACTTGGTCGGAGGGAGACCGGTCAAGGAGTGGGTTTTACCTCTGGACGAACCTCTGCTTAGATTTCAAGAGATAAGGGTGATGCATAATCAAGACCTCGACCCAATGGATGTTGAACAGTATATTGCCCGGGGTGGCTATCAAGCGCTGGCTAAGGTCTTGACCCAGATGAAGCCCGAGGAGGTAATTGATGAGGTTAAGAAGGCGGGGTTGCGAGGTCGGGGAGGGGCAGGCTTCCCCACCGCCATAAAGTGGGGCTTCGTCCGTAGCGCACCTAGTAATGAAAAATACGTAGTTTGTAATGGCGATGAAGGTGACCCTGGGGCTTATATGAACCGGGCAGTCCTGGAGGGTAACCCCCATTCCGTAATCGAGGGAATGGCAATTGGCGCCTATGCTATCGGGAATGTCCGTCGAGGCTATGCCTATGTTCGTGCTGAATATCCCCTGGCTATTGAGACTCTCAGTCACGCTATTGCTCAGGCCCGGGAATATGGACTTCTGGGCGAGAATATTCTAGGTATCGGTTTTACGTTTTCCCTTGACATCTTCCCCGGTGCTGGTGCCTTCGTCTGTGGAGAAGAGACCGCTCTTCTGCATTCAATCGAGGGAGAAAGAGGTAACCCACGGCAAAGGCCACCCTTCCCAGCAAATGTTGGCGGTGGGCTCTTTGGCAAGCCAACTACCATCAATAATGTGGAGACGTGGTCAAATATCCCCCGGATTATTTTGAACGGGGCTGATTGGTTTGCCAGCGTTGGCACTGAGCAAAGCAAGGGCACCAAAACCCTGTGCTTGGTGGGGAAGGTGAATAACACCGGACTGGTGGAAGTCCCGTTGGGGACGCCGCTGGGGAAAATCGTTTTTGATCTCGGTGGGGGGACACCTAATGGAAAGAAATTTAAGGCAGTTCAGATAGGTGGACCCTCCGGAGGCGTTATCCCCATTGGGCACCTTAATACCCCCGTCGATTATGAAGCGGTTACTGCTCTAGGGGCAATTATGGGCTCCGGTGGGCTCGTGGTCATGGATGAAGATAGCTGTATGGTGGATGTAGCCAAATTCTTCCTCGGATTCACTAAGGACGAGTCCTGTGGTAAATGTACCCCTTGCCGGGCAGGGATTCCAGAGATGCTGCAGATTCTAAATAGGATCAGCCGAGGCGAAGCAACGATGAAAGACTTGGATACTCTGGAAGAACTGGCGGAGATGGTTGCCTCGGCTTCTTTATGTGGTCTAGGGCAAACAAGTCCGAATCCAGTCTTAACCACGCTGCGGCACTTCCGTGAGGAATACGAGGCCCATATCATAGACAAGAAGTGCCCGGCGGCTGTTTGCCAGGCGCTATTTAGAGCTCCTTGTCAGCACACCTGTCCTGTGGAACTGGACATCCCTGGTTATGTCAGTTTGATTAAGGAGGGTAAGTTTGTTGAAGCCTACTGTTTGATTAAGCAACGGAATCCCTTACCGGCGGTATGTGGTCGGGTGTGTCACCACCCGTGCGAGTTTAAGTGCAATCGGGCTCAGATTGATGAGCCAATAGCTATTAAGAACCTGAGGAGGTTTGTTGTTGACTACGCCTTTGATTCGGGGATTGAATATGTTCCCAAGATAAAGGAGAGGAAGGAAGAAAAGGTAGCAATCATCGGGGCTGGTCCCGCCGGGCTGTCAGCCGCCTGGGACCTTGCCCTGGAAGGGTATCAGGTTACGGTGTTTGAGGCTCTCCCGGTGGCTGGAGGAATGCTGGCGGTAGCCATCCCTGAATATCGTCTGCCTAAGGATATCCTGAGGAAGGAAATCCGGGAGATTGAAAAGCTTGAGGTGGATATAAAGCTGAACACACCGATTAATGATGTTGAATCGTTACTGAAGGACGGCTATAAAGCGGTGTTCATCGCTACCGGCGCTCATAAAGGCGAGAAAATGGGTATCCCAGGTGAAGACCTGAACGGAGTTCATGATGCCATTGATTTTCTCAGGGAGGTCAATTTAGGCAAGAAAATACGGGTGGGTAGGAGGGTGGTCATTATTGGTGGAGGTAACTCAGCCATTGACTCTGCTAGAGTGGCGTTACGGAAGGGGGCTAGGGAAGTACAGGTATTTTATCGGCGGGAAAAGAAGGACATGCCGGCTATAGTTGAAGAGATAGAAGCTGCCGAAGAAGAGGGAGTCCTTTTTCACTTCCTGACCGTCCCTAATCGGATTTTGGGTAGCGATGGGAAAGTTACCGGGCTGGAGTGTATCCGTATGGAGCTAAAGGAGTTTGACCGAAGTGGTAGGAAAACCCCCTATCCTATTGAGGGTTCGGAATATGTGGCTGATGCTGATATGGTTATTGAAGCCATAGGTCAGAGACCTGATACCCCTTTTATTAAAGATGGCGAAATTCAAACTGGGAAGGGTGGGACAATAGTTGCCGACTACCGGACATTGGCTACGGGGAGAAGGGGGGTTTTCGCTGGGGGTGATGCCGTAACCGGTCCCCAGACGGTGATTGAAGCCATTGCTGCCGGGCAGAGGGCAGCCTCTTCTATAAGACGATATCTCCAAGGGCAGGAGCTTTCACCTTTGGTTGAGCGTAATGGATATGAACCAATCGCCTACTCTTCTATACCACCTAGCGATGAAGAAACAAAGGAGAAGGCTAGGATTAAGACTCCTGAGCTCCCCATGACCGATAGAAAAACCTCATTTAGGGAAGTTACCTTGTCCTACAGCCCAGAGGAAGCTAGAGAAGAGGCATCCAGATGCCTGAGATGCGACCTTGAGGTTGGAGGGTAGCAATGAATGAGATAACCTTAACCATCAATGGCAGGCAGGTTAAAGGGAAGGAAGGCGACACGGTTCTTGAAATCTGTCAGGCTAATGGCATTGATGTGCCCACCCTCTGTCACCTGGAGGGGTTAAGCGATGTTGGGGCTTGCCGAATGTGTGTGGTGGAGATTGAGAAAGAGCGGAGGCCAGTGCCTGCCTGTACCTATCCTGCCAGAGATGGGCTGGTAGTTCAAACCAACACCGAGCGCCTTGAGAAGTATCGTCGCCAGATATTGGAACTCATCTTTACCGAGCACAATCATTTCTGCATGTTCTGCGAGGCAAGCGGTGATTGTGAACTACAGAAACTGGCTTACCGATATCAGATGGATAACGTGCGTTATCCTTACACCCTCCCATCTCTAGCCGTAGACGCAGTTAGTGATTACCTAGTAATTGACCATAATCGCTGTATCCTCTGTGGCCGGTGCATTAGAGCCTGTAGTGAACTAGCAGCAAGTCATACTTTGGATTTTAGTCAGCGGGGCTGGAAAACGTTAGTAACTGCCGACTTAGAGCAACCGCTGGGCGAATCGTCCTGTCTCGTATGTGGTGCCTGTGTTCAGGCATGCCCTACCGGGGCTATTTTCAGTAAACTCAATCTATATAAAGGCAAAAAGGATGACTGCCAACAGGTAAAGACCGTTTGCCCCGTCTGTGGCGTCGGCTGTGAGCTGAATGTCTTGGTGAAAGATAATAATTTGGTCAGGATTGAAGCGCTAAGGCTAGCCGAGCCAAAGGGGCCGCTGTGCCAGATGGGGCGTTTTGAGTTGCTTTGTGAAACTCGTCCCAGGGTCACCTCACCCTTGGTGCGAGGTGAGCAAGGTAAGCTTGAGGAATGTAGCCTGGGTAGAGCGGTAGAAGTAATTGCTCACCGACTGGCAAAGGCAAAGGGCGGCTTTGCCGGTATGGTATCTACCAGGATTCCTAGTGAGACACTTTCTTTGTTCCGCAGCTTCATCGGTGAGGTAATAGGTAGTGACTCGATTGACACCTTGGATGGGCAAAGCTATCGGATAATTGCCCAAGGTGTTAGGCAATTTCAGGGTAATGGGAGGGTGCTAGACATTGAGTGCCCGATTGAGGAGATACTAGAGGCGGATTGCATTATTGTAGTTGGTGCCGACCCCGGGAAGACCAATCCTATAGTTTGCACTCTGGTTCGCCGAGCTGTGAGCCAAAGGAAGGCAAAATTGATAGTAATAGACCCATCTAGGGATGTTTTTCCCCTGTGGACCGACCTTTGGCTTAAACCAAGAGCAGGCAGTGAAGGCGACCTGCTCAATGGGGTAGCCAAGATTCTTATTGACAGGGGTCTAGTTGAGCCAGTAAGCGCTGAGCTTATTAAGTCTTTTAGCCAGTATAGAGTAGGCGAAGCGCTCAGGAGCACCGGCATAGAGAGGGGAAGGTTGGAGTTGTTGGCTGAGATGTATGGGCGGGCTGAGCACGGGGTCATCATCTATGGGGAGGGGTTACTGCAGACAAACGGTGCCAGCACGATTACTGCCATCTTAAACCTGGCTAATATGACTGGAAATCAGGTTGGAGACAAGCTAAGGGTAATCTCGCTTAAACCACGGGCTAATAGCCGCGGTGCCTGGGAGTTGGGATTGGCTAAAGGTATAAAGCAGGACAAGCCAAAGGGGCTCTACCTCCTTCTCGCTGACGAGCCTGAGAGCGTAGAACTATTGACTCGGCTTATGGGGATAGCTTTCCTGGTAGTGCAGGCCAGCTATCATTCACCGGTTACAGCTATGGCTGATGTAGTTCTACCCTCACCGATATGGGCGGAAAGGGAGGGTAAATACGTCACTATGGATGGCCGGGTTCTCGAGTTAAAACAAGTGCTTCAACCCAAAGATGGTCTACTTCAAGACCAAGAGATATTAATGGCAATTTCCCAAAAGCTGGGACATAAGTTGACCTAAGTTAGGAGGCTAACGTTGGCGAAGGTAAAAGTGGCTTCAGCATGGTTGGATGCTTGCGGAGGCTGCCATATGTCCTTTCTAGATTTGGACGAGGCGCTCATTGATTTGGCGGGTAAAATAGAACTCACCGCTACTCCCATAACCGATATTAAACAATTTCCCCCGGTTGATGTTGGGATTATTGAAGGGGCGGTGAGTAATGAACATGATGAACAAGTAGTTAAAGACCTGCGTGCCAATTGTAAGATACTCATGGTGTGGGGGGACTGTGCTTGCTTCGGTGGCATAGCTAGTATGCGAAACCTATTCGACACTGATGAAGTTCTTCGTAGGTATTATAGTACCGAGAGTACCGCCAGAGATAGTAAGGTTCCGTCTTCAGAGGACATCCCGCCGCTTACCAAGGTTAGACCAATAAATGAGGTGGTTAAGGTCGATTGCTATGTCCCTGGCTGCCCGCCCAGCCCTAAGGCTATTCACTATGCCCTAGCCGAGCTTCTACAGGGCAGGATTCCAGTAGTCCCAAGCGAGATAATGAGGTTTGATTAAGGCTTAAACGAGGGGGTTATGACGAAAAAGATTGTTATTGAGCCGGTTACCCGAATTGAAGGGCATGGCAAGGTAACCATTCACCTTAACGATAGAGGCAATGTGGACAAAGCTCGCCTTCATGTTACTCAGGTGCGGGGGTTTGAGAAGTTTTGTGAAGGGCGGCTTTTCTGGGAAATGCCACTTATTACTGCTCGAATCTGTGGCATTTGCCCAGTAAGTCACCATCTGGCTTCAGCTAAAGCTGGGGATGTGATTATCGGGGTGAAGCTGACACCCACCGCTGAGATGCTACGCCGCCTAATTCATATGGCACAGTATGTTCAGTCCCATGCGCTTCACTTTTTCCACTTGGCTAGCCCTGACCTTCTCTTTGGTGCTGAGGCTGACCCGGCGAAGCGAAATATCATGGGGCTTATTGCTGAAAAGTCCGAAATTGCCAAAAAGGGAGTGAAGCTTCGCGCTTTTGGTCAGAAAATAATAGAGACACTAGGGGATAAAAGGGTTCATCCCAATGCCGCTACCCCCGGAGGGATGACCAAGGCGCTTAGTCTTGATAAACGAGATGAAATCCTAAGCCAGATAGATGATATTATTGCTGACTGTCAGTTTGCCATTGACCTAATCAAGGACTACTGTGCTCAACATAGTGGGGAGGCTACCAGTTTTGCCAATTTTAGTACTGGCTACCTCGGACTGGTAGATGATAACGGTAACGTTGAGTATTATGATGGCAAGCTTAGGTTGAAAGATAGCCGGGGTCTTATTTTAGAAGATGGTGTCGCCCCTGAGAATTACCTTTCCATTATTGAAGAAAAGGTCGAGGACTGGTCATATCTTAAGTTCCCGTATTACAAGAAGCTCGGTTATCCTGGTGGTATATACCGCGTTGGACCATTAGGGCGACTCAATGTTGCCGATGGTTGCGATACTCCACTGGCTGATAAAGAGTTTCAGGGCTTCAAGAAACTGGGCAGCAACGGCATAGTGCCGGGGTCGTTATACTACCACTATGCCCGGTTAATTGAGGCGCTTAATGCTGCCGAAAGAATAAAGTCATTGCTGCAGGATGCTCTGATATGTTCCAAGGAAATATGGGTCAATTCTAGCCAGATTAACGAAGAGGGCATAGGAGTAATTGAAGCCCCGAGGGGGACACTTATCCACCACTATTGGGTAGATAATGGTGGTAAAATCTGTAAGGTAAACCTGATTGTCGCCACTGGTAATAACAATCTGGCAATGAACCGTGCTGTCTATGAGGTAGCTAGAGAGTTTATCAAAGGTGGTAAGGTTACTGAGGGGATACTAAATCGAATCGAGGTGGCTATTCGCTGTTATGACCCCTGTCTCTCTTGCTCCACCCATGCTCTGGGTCAGATGCCTTTGGAAATTAGCATTTATGATTCAGATGGGAATATCTATCACAGGTTAACAACATAGTATGAAGACGCTTGTTTTAGGCATAGGTAATCCACTCCTGGGAGACGACGGGGTAGGGTTTCATATTGCCCAAGAGTTAGCCAGGCAAATTAAGGACGAAAACATCGATGTACAAGACACCAGCGTGGATGGCTTAAATTTATTAGAGCTTATTATTGGATACGACAAGGTAATTATAATTGATGCCATTATGACAAAAGGCGGAAAAGTAGGGGAAATATATAAGCTTAGGTCGGAGGATTTGGCTAACACGGTGCATTTTACTACCTCACCCCACAATGCCAATCTGGCTATTGCCATCGAAATTGGCAACAAGATTTTAGCCGAGCAGATGCCGGAAGAAATCGTAGTCTTTGCTGTAAGTATTAAACAAGTCCCCAGGTTTACTGAGAAAATGACGGAAAAGGTAAGGGCGGCTATACCGAAAGCAGTAAATCTTATTTTGCAAGAGCTCAGCCCAGCTTAACTATTGGTGAATAAGCTCAGCCACGACCCACTCTACAGACCGCGGCAAAAGTTTTAATCCTCCTATCAAGACCAGTATAATATAGCTAAGCAATCTAGTTGGTGCGTATGGTGAAGACCAGCGATTTTGATTATTCTCTCCCCCCGGAGCTTATCGCCCAGACCCCGATTGAACCCAGGGACCAAGCACGACTTATGGTTCTAAACCGTAGCCGTGGTTCACTAGAACACCGCCGGTTTTTTGAGATAGTTAATTATCTGCGGGCGGGGGATGTTTTGGTATTTAATGACAGCCGGGTTATCCCCGCCCGTCTTAGCGGGAGGAAGGTGGATACCAGGGGCAGGCTGGAGATTCTACTACTGCGGCGGCTTAAGCCAAAAGTCTGGGAGACACTGGTTAGACCCGGTAAGCGGGTCAAGGTTGGCAGCCGATTAGAGCTGGCTGGTGATAGACAGGAGTTTAAGGTTCTGGCTGAGGTAGTTGAGTTGAGGGGGGAGGGGATTGGGGTGATAAGCTTCTCGGATGAAGCCCTGCTGCCAAAGTTAGGCAGGGTGGCATTACCGCCATACATCCACGTTCCGTTGAAGGCTCCAGAACGCTATCAAACAGTCTATGCTAGTGTGGCTGGCAGCATCGCCGCGCCTACTGCCGGGCTGCACTTTACCCCGGAGTTAATTGATAACATAAGAAGTAGGGGAATTCACTGTCTTTTTGTTACCCTGCATGTAGGACTTGATACCTTCCGACCGGTGCGGGAGGATGACCCACGCCAGCATCCGATACATAAAGAATACGGGGTGCTGAGTCAGGAGGTAGCCAGTCAGCTGTCTCAGGCTAAGGTGGAAGGGCGGCGGGTTATATCTGTTGGTACCACTACACTGAGACTGGTCGAGGCTGTGGCTCAAGCTGGTAACCCGACCCATGTGCAGCCGTTTGAGGGCTGGGTAAGTCTGTTCATTTTACCCGGATACCAGTTTCAGATAGTTGATGCCCTTATTACCAATTTTCACTTGCCTAAATCAACGCTGCTGATGCTGGTTTCTGCCTTTGCTGGCAAAGATTTTATCATGCAGGCTTACCGCGAAGCCGTAGCCCGGAAATACCGTTTTTACAGCTTCGGCGATGCCATGCTGATACTATGACAGGCGCTAATCGGAGGCTTTGTTGAGACGTGAAGATACTTCTGCATATATGTTGTGGGGTCTGTGCCGCTGGAGTTGTTGAGAGATTAACCTTGGAAGGGCATCAGGTTCACGGGTTATTCTATAACCCAAACATTCATCCCCGGCATGAGTATGACCGAAGATTGGAAGTTGCCCTTAAGGTAGCCAGAGAATTGGGCTTCCCTCTAGAAGTACCACCTTACATAACTGAAGAATGGTTTAAGGAAACTGTCTCTTTAGAGAATGAACCTGAAGGTGGCAGAAGATGCGAGGCGTGCTTCAGACTTAGACTGAGAAGGGCTTATCTCTATATGAAGGACTGCGGGGCGGACGCTTTTACTACCACCTTAACCATAAGCCCTCATAAATCGGCGGATATGATTAATCGGGTAGGGCAGGAGGTGGGGGGAGAGAGGTTTCTGGTGAGGGATTTTAAAAAGAAGGCAGGTTTCAAACGAGCTACGGAGCTGGCTAAAAAGTGGGCTCTTTACCGCCAGGATTATTGCGGGTGTATCTACAGCATGAGGAATAGATAATCTCGTTTCCATGCTTGGTTAACCCCCTTTGTTTATTCGGTTACGATTCCGGGCATCGAGCCATCTTTGCTTCTGGGCAAGCCGCAACTCCTCATTGGTCGGCTGATAATTGGCCAGGAAGCTATCTCTAAAACTATTGAAGGTGCCGTTAATGATGGCGTCTCTTATTCTACTCATTAGATTGTTCATAAAGCTGAGGTTGTGAATGGTAGCTAATCGGTACGCCAGGAGTTCTTGGGATTTAAATAAATGATGCAAGTAGGCAGCTGAGAAATTGCGACAAGTATAACAATCACAGTTGGGGTCAATGGGGTCTTCCATTTGGCTATAGATAGAGTTTTGAATATCATACCTGCCCTGCCAGGTATAGAGAGCACCTTTTCGTGCCACGCTGGTCGGCAGGGCACTGTCAAATATATCAATTCCCCGGGCTACGCTCTCAATTATATCCTCTGGAGAGCCCACACCCATAAGGTATCTCGGCTTGTTCTCAGGTAGCAAGGCTACTGTTTCCTCAACCATGGCTTGAGTCAGTGCCTTTGGTTCTCCTAAGCACAAACCACCAATAGCATAGCCAGGAAATTCTAGCGAGGTAAGGAAACTGGCTGATTTGCGACGTAGCTCGGGGAAAAGCCCACCTTGTACGATGGCAAACAGGGCTTGGTCATTGCGGGTTTGAGACCTCCGGCATCTCTCCGCCCATTTATGTGTCCGTTTCGTTGCTTGCTCCACCGCTTCAAAGGTCTCGGTGTGGGACGGGCAGTCATCCAGAACCATGATGATATCGGCTCCAAGTGATTCTTGAAATTGAATAGCCATCTCAGGACTGAACAGATGTTGGCTGCCGTCGATATGGGAGCGAAATATAACCCCTTGGTCACTAATGTCCCGTAGCTGTGCCAGGCTAAATATTTGATACCCCCCGCTGTCGGTAATTAGGGCTCTATCCCAGGCCATAAATTTATGCAGGCCGCCCATCTTTTTGACTATACCGATTCCTGGCCTTAAATAGAGGTGATAGGTATTAGCTACGACCAGGGTTATTCCAATATTCTCTAGGTCTTCGGGGCTCACCGCTTTAACTGTAGCCTGGCTACCTACGGGGGCAAATACCGGAGTTGGTACTAGCCAATGGGGGGTAACTAACTCGCCCGCCCGAGCCCTACTACTGGGGCAGGTTTTTATTTGACGGAAGCTATTAGTATTCAATGCGGCTATATGTCACTTTATAGGCTTGTTGTTGGGATGATGGGAATATTATAGCCTCTTCTATCCTGAATGACAAAGCATGCTGGTTATATCGGTGCCAAAATTTGCCGAAGCAAGGGGCCTAAGTTTACAAAGCTGTTTTTTTAGATTAAAATAGATATGATTTCGGGCGGTTAGTTCAGTGGTTAGAACGCTTGCTTCACACGCAAGAGGTCA